>DATLEG010000245.1:0-7698 GCA_035525465.1 Saccharimonadales bacterium (SeqCode) | reverse complement strand
CGCCGTCGCGGCCCGCGATGCGCGCCAGGACCTCACCGACCAGCCGGGACTTGCCGATGCCGGCATTGCCCACGAGCGTAAAGAGGTGTGCGCGACGCTCGGTGCGCACGCGGTCGAACGTGTCGAGGAGGAGCCGTAGCTCCCGCTGGCGCCCGACAAGCTGCGCACGCATCGCCGGGAGGCCGCGGGCCTGCTCGGGGATCGCGCTTTTCGCCCGCACCGCGGTGAACGCGCGGAGTGGGGCCGCCTTGCCCTTGGCGGTGATCGGCTCGTGCTCGGTGTACTCGATCGCGACCCGGGTGAGCTGCTCGGTGAGTGCGCCGACGACCACCTCACCCACCTCGGCGCCCTGCTGGAGCCGGGCCGCCATGTTCACCACGTCGCCGGTCACCAGGAATTGGCCGGTCGCGCCCGGGTCGGCGACCGCTTCGCCGCTGTTGATCCCGACCCGCGCGGCAAGCTCGACCGCGAGCTCGCGGTTCAGCTCGGCGAGCTCATCGCGCATCGCCAGACCGGCCCGGACGGCCCGCTCGGCGTCGTCGTCATGGACCTTGGGCACGCCGAACACGACCATCACCGCGTCGCCGATGAACTTCTCCACGGTGCCGCCGTGCCGCTCGGCGATCTGCCGCATCCGGTCGAAGTACCGGCCCATCGTGGTCCGGATGAGCTCCGGATCGTGCTCCGCCCCCAGGGCGGTCGAACCGACCGTATCGGCGAACAGCACGGAGACGAAGCTTGCGCTCCTCGGTCACGGTCGAAGTGTACGAATGCGGCCTCTTGACACCCTATGTCAATATCTGATTGCTCATGCTTCGGACGGACGACGGCGCGACCCGGGACGCCGCGGCGCTTCGCACCCGGCTCATCGTCGAGCCGCTGCGCCGGGTCGCCGCGACCGAGCTCCCGGCCGGCGATACGGAGAAGGCCACCGACCACGCCGAGGAGGCGGGGATCCCCGCGGAGCTCCTCGCCCGCTTCGGCGCGACCGTCCGCCAGACCCACCGGCGGGCGAACGTCGTGGTCCTGGAGGTCCCCGCCGAGCAGCAGGTGGCCCTGGCCGAGGCGCTGCGGGCGATCGGCCTGACCGCACGCCCGCCACTGCCGATCCAGCCGCTGCTGAATGACAGCCTCCCGCTCCTGCACGTGCCGTCACTCCAGCAGCACGGCCTATCCGGAGCGGGGGTGCGCATCGCGATCGTGGACACCGGGATCGACGTGGCCCATCCGGACCTTCAGGCCCGGATCCTCGCGTTCGAAGACTGGAGTGACGCCGGCCTCATCGACGATGTCGGTCACGGCACCCACGTCGCCGGGATCGCCGCCGGCGCGGGCAGCGTGTACCGCGGCGTCGCGCCCGGCGCGACGCTCGTCATCGCCAAGGCGCTCGCCGCGGCCGGCGGGACCGAGGACGCGGTGCTCGCGGCGATGTCCTGGGCCAGCCGCCAGCAGATCCAGGTGATGAACCTCTCGCTTGGCGGCCCGGGCTCCCCCACCGCGCCGCTCGCCCGCGAGGTCGACGCGCTCACCGCCGAGGGGATCATCGTCTGCGTCTCCGCGGGGAACAGCGGCCCCGCCGCCGGCACGATCGGCTCCCCCGGTGACGCCTGTGGCGCGCTCACCGTGGGCGCGGCGGACAAGTCCGGCCAGCTCGCCTTCTACAGCTCGCGCGGTCCGGTCCGGGGCGTGCGCTATCACAAGCCCGATGTCCTCGCCATCGGCGGCGGCGTGACCGAGGGCGCGGCCTGCGGCTACGGCACCGGCGTCGCGAGCGCGCGGGCCGCGGTGCGTGCCGCCGATCCGTGTGCCATCCCACCGCGGTACGTGCGGATGAGCGGGACCTCGATGGCCGCGCCGCACGTCGCCGGCATCTGCGCGCTCCTCCTCGAGGCGACGGCGGACCGCCGGATGACCGCGGCCGCGCAGGCGAGGCTGGTGCGGACCGCGATCATCGCCAGCGCGCGGCCGCTACCCGGTGCGACCGCCGATCAGGCCGGCGCGGGTCTGGTGGACGCGGCGGCAGCGCTCGCCCGACTCACCCGAAAGCGGCACCGCACAGCCGCGTAGGCCCTACCGCCACCAGACCTCCTCAAGGACCCGGGCAATGTTCCCGCCGATCGCCTTGCCGATGTCGCCGTCGGAGTAGCCGTGGCTCACCAGCCAGCGGACGATGTTCGGGAAGGCCTCGGCCGGGTTCTCGATCCCGTCGACGAATTCGACCTCTTCGAAGGCCTGCTGCCCGTGGGCCGCGGTGATCGAGAGCTGCTTGGCGAAGAAGTGGTGCAGGCCGACGTGGTCACCAAAGAGGGTGTCCGGCCCGAAGGCGACGTGGTCGATCCCGACGAGCTTCGCGCAGTACTCGAAGTGCTCCATGTAGCCCTCGATGTCGTGGTGCGGGTGGGCCTTGGTGAGCGTGGTGTGCGGCGCGGCCTCGATGCCGATGACCCCGCCTTTGGCCGCGCAGGCCTGGATGACGCTGTCCGGCTTCATCCGCTTGGTGTCCCAAAGCGCCCGGGCACCGGCGTGGGTGATGAAGATCGGCTTGTCGCTCGCGGCGATCGTGTCGAGCGAGGTCTGGTCCCCCGAATGCGAGATGTCGATCGCGATCCCGAGCTTGTTCATCCGCTTCACCGCCTGGTGGCCAAAAACGGTGAGCCCGCCGTCACGGGCTTCGCGCAGGCCGCTCCCCAGGGTGTTCGCCTCGCTGTAGGCGATCCCGCTCGACCGGATCCCCAGGCCGTAGAGGATGTCGAGGCGGTCGACCTCGTTCTCGATCGCGGTGGCCGCCTCGAGCGAGGCAACAAAGGCGATCTGGCCGTTCGCCTTGGCCCGCCGGATGTCGGCCATCGAGTCGCCGCGCACGAAGAAGTCCTGGTGCGCGATGTCGGCGTAGCGCATCCCGAGGTCGTAGATCATGTCGTCCCACTTCCACCCCATCTTCGAGGTGATCGTGGCCGTGCCGTCCATGAGGCAATCGAAGACCGCGTCCAACCCGGACTGCGCCATGCCGGCGTAGCCGGTCCAGTCACGGCCCTGCCGGCGGTAGGCGGCGAGATCGTCGAAGTCCTTCGGCACGATGAAGCAGTGGTCGTGGAGCGAGATGACCAGCTGCTCGTCGAGGAGTTTCTGGACCCGCTCCTCCTGGGCCGGGGTCACCTCGACGACCCGAGACTTCACCCGGTCGAGTTCCGCGGAGAGCTCGAACTCCTTGTAGTCGGCGCCGGGCTCGAGATAGCCGAAGGACTTGTAGCCCTGGTAGTTGACGCGCTTCATGACAACACCCTCCGTCGTGGTCGCCGGCTACGCCCGACCGGTCCGCGCCCGCGGATCGAATCGGTCACGCAGTCCGTCGCCGAGAAAATTGAATGCAAGGACGAGCACGGTGATCGCGAGGCCGGGATAGATCGCGAGGACCGGCGCGGTGAACACGTATTGCTGCGCCCGTTGGAGCATGTTCCCCCACGACGGCGTGGGTGGCTGGACGCCCAGACCGAGGTAGCTCACCGCCGATTCGGTGAGGATCGCGTAGGCCACCCCGAGCGTCGCCGACACGACGAGCGACGGGATCGTCTGGGGGAGGATGTGCCGGGCGAGGATCCGCAGCGGCGCGGTCCCGAGCGACCGCGCGGCCAGCACGAACTCGGCCTGCTTCCAGCGGAGCGTCTCGCCATACACGACCCGCGCGACCGGCATCCAGGAGAGGCCGCCGATGACCAGGATGAGCGGCAGCGGGCCGCTGCCGATGACCGTGATCACCACGAGGATGAGGAAGAAGCTGGGGACCGCGAGCATCGCATCGGTGAAGCGCATGAGGAGCGAATCGGCCCAGCCGCCGTAGAAGCCGGCGAAGCCGCCGATGACCACCCCGAGGACCAGGGCCGCGAGCATCGCCGCGACGCCGACCAGGAGCGTGACCTGCCCGCCGTGCGCCAGACGGCTCAGGACATCGCGGCCGAGCTCGTCGGTCCCCAGGGGATGCGCCGCCCCGGCCCCGGCGAGGGCGTGGGCCGGGTCGGTCGCCTCCGGCGGGATGGTCCAAAGCAATGGCCCGACGACGACGAACAGCGCGATCGTGATGAGTACGGCGATCGAGACGACGGTCAGGCGATTCATGCGAGCCGGACCCGCGGGTCGAGACGGGTGTAGATGAGGTCGACGAGGATGCTCGTCGCGACGGCGATCGCCGCGGTCACCACGGTGATGCCGGTGACCAGGGTGTAGTCGCGCCCTGTCGCCGCCTCCAGGGCGAGCCGGCCCATCCCCGGCCAGCCGAACACCGCCTCGGTCACGACGGTCCCGCCCAACAGCCGGGGGACGAGCGCGCCGACGGCGCTCACCACCGGGATGAGCGCGTTCTTCAGGGCGTGGCGGGTCACGACGATCCGGTGGGCAAGACCCTTGGCCGTCGCGGTGCGCAGGTACTCCGCGTCCAGGACCTCGAGGAGCGCCGAGCGCATGAACCGGACGACCGTGGGCAGGATCGTCGTCGCCAGGGCGAAGGCCGGCAGCACCAGATGCGCGAGGCGGTCGCCGGGCGAGCCGTTCCCGACCGTGACGACGCCGGCCGACGGGAGAACGCGCAGCGTGACCGCGAAGACGAGGATGAGGACGATCCCCAGCCAGAAGACCGGGATCGCCAGACCGACCGCGCTCACCACGCTCAGGACGTGATCGAGCGGTCCGTTGCGGCGGAGCGCTTGCATGATCCCGACCGGGATCCCGACGAGCAGCGACAGTAGGAGCGCCGTGCCGGCTAGCAGGAGCGTGTTCGGGAGCCGGTCGCCGATCCGGCGCGCGACCGGCTCATCGGTGAGGAGCGAGGTGCCGAGATCGCCGCGGACCGCGCCGCCGAGCCACTCCCCGTAGCGCTGGAGCACCGGCCGGTCGAGGCCCATCTGCCGGATGAGCGTGTCGCGCTGCTCGCTCGTCACATCGATCCGCATGATCGACGCCGGGCCCCCCGGGGCGAGGTTCACGAAGAAAAAGGTGAGGGCGCTCACGAACACGACGACGAGCGCCCCCACCACCACGCGCCGGGCGATGAATGTGCCTACTGCTTCGTCATCCACCATTCGCCGATGTAGTGCACCGCGTCGCGGAGGCCCAGCTCGGGCACGCCGTGGAGGCGCTTGCTCACCACATCGACCTCTTCGGGATACCAGAGGAACAGGTATGGGAGCGTCTCGGCGGTGTAAGCCTGGAGCTTGGTGTAGACGGCCTTGCGCTTTTCGAGGTCGGCGGTCGCCTGGCCCTGGACCAGGAGGTCATCGAGCTTGGGGTCGAGGTAGCCGGGGATGTTGAAGCCCTTCCCGGCCGCGGTCGAGTGGTAGTACGGGAACACGTCCGGGTCGCTCGGATAGGTCCACCAGTTCACCGACGCGGTGTACTCGCGACGCACGACGACCTTCTGGATGTAGGAGTTCCACTCCATCGTGTTCAGGTCGGCGACGACGCCGATCTTCTTCAGATCCTGCTGGATGAGCGCGTTCACCGGCTCGAGCACGCCCTTCTGCCCGACGTCCATGGTGAAGCGGAACGGCTTTCCGTCCTTCATCAGGACGCCGTCGGCGCCGGGGGTCCAGCCGGCCTCGGCCAGGAGCGACTTCGCCTTGGCCGGGTCATAGGGGTACTTGGAGGCGAGCGACTTGTCGTAGTAGGCCGAGAGCGCGGGAGAGATCGGCGAGTTCGCGATCGAGCCGTAGCCCAGCTCGACCGACTTGATGATCGCGTTGCGGTCGATCGCGTCGACGAACGCCTGGCGCACGCGGACGTCGGTGAATCGCGGGTCGGTCTGATTGAGGGCGAGCCAGTAGTACTGGACGAGCGGCCGGGAGACGATGCCGACGTTCGGCGCGCTCTTGATCCGGTCCACCGCTGCCTTGTTGTCCAGGATCATGATCCCGATGTCGCCCGCCAGGGCCTGGGCGATCTGGGTGTTCGCGTCGGGGACGACCGAGAACACCACCTTGTCGAGCAGTGGCTTGGTGCCGAAGTAGTTGTCGTTCCGGGTGAGCACGACGCTCTCGCCGGAGGTGTACTTCTCCACCTTGTAGGGGCCGGTGCTCACCGGGATGCCCTTATTAAAGGAGGTGGTCTTCAGGGGGTCGGCCGAGAGCACGTGCTTGGGGACGATCCCGGCGTTGTAGGCGAGGTACGACGCGAGCGCCGCGAACGGGCGCGAGAGATCGAACTTCACGGTCGTCGCGTTCACCGCGGTGACCTTGTTCACCGCGGCGAAGTTGCCGCGGTTCTGGGCCCCGAGATCTTTCTGCAACACGATGTCGTTGAAAGTGAAGGCGACGTCGTCCGCGGTGAACGGCTTCCCGTCGCTCCACTTCACGCCCTCGCGGAGCTTGAAGGTCCAGGAGAGGCCGTCAGCGGAGGTCTCCCAGCTGGCGGCGAGGTCCGGCGCCGGCGCGAGGTCCTTGCCCGGCTTGGTCAGGCCGTCAAAGAGCACGCGATTGACGAAGAGCGATTCGACGAAGGCGTTGGGGCTCCACGGGTTGAGCGTGGGGTCGGCGACGATCGGGATCGTGACCGTCCCACCGGCCACCGGAGCGCCCGCCGGCGCACCGGACCCGCCGCCGGCCGGAGTGGCCCCCGGCGCGCAGGCCGAGCCAACCAGTACGACCGAGAACGCGAGTGCTGAAAGCAGGCGGATCCGAGCTAGCTGCCGCATCGAACATCTCCCCACATCGCTCCCCTGAGGGTACCAGCGAATGTCCGGATCACGCAGAGGATTGACGCCGTCGCATCCCTGCTGAACAAACTGTCACGCCTGTGATCGCTTAGAGCCAGAGCAGTCTGTCCCGAAGCGCGTCGTCGCCCAGGTGCGCCTGAAGGAGCAAGGCGAGGGCGTCGACCAGGTCGCCGGAGCGTGCGGCGGAGCGCGGGAAACGTCGGCCGCTCACCAGGATAACGCCGGCGTGCCGCTCACCGGACGCCGCCAGGATGCGGAACAGCCGGCCGAAGTCGCCGACGTTCTCGGTCACGACCGCTCGGCCCTCGCTCGTCGCAACGGCAAGGATCTCGCGGTCGCTGCTCCCTCGAAGCGTCGGTCGCTCCTGGGTGGCCACCACGTCCCGGGCCCTGACAAGGTGATCCGCGGGTGTCGCTCCAGTCGCACGCCCTCGGTGATGTATTGCCGGGCCAGGTCGCTCTCCGACACACGCCGGACCCGCGCCGTGTCGCGAAGCCGCCGCCGGCTCTCAGAGTCGATACGGAAGGAGAAGTGGGCGCGATTCACCGAGATCCACCGCGGCGGGACGATCGAGCATTGGTTGAAAGCGTGGCAAAAGACCATCGACCGGGGGCCCGAAGCGGTGATGGACTCGCTCACGTCGAAGGATCCGGAGTCCATCGAACTGCGCGGCCTTGATCGCGTCGCTCGACGTGGCGTTCTTGAAACTGGTGACGAAGTTCAGGTTCCCGTCATCGGTGAGTAGCGGAAGAGGTAGAAATCCGGGTCGGGCCCGCCGCCATTCAGGCCGGGGGCCATATCGAAGTCGGCCTTGAGCCAGCGGGCGACCCATTGGGTGAACTCGAGGGTCTCGATCTTCATCTTGATCCCGACCTCGGCCAGCTGCGCCTGGACGAGCTGGGCGACGTCCTTGGCGTAGGCCGGCTCGGAGGTCTGGGTGAGCATGGTGAATTCGATCGGCCCGACGTTCGCCTCGGCCAGGAGCGCCTTCGCCTTGG
>DATLEG010000234.1:0-2965 GCA_035525465.1 Saccharimonadales bacterium (SeqCode) | reverse complement strand
ACATCGACGACGAATTCGCCCTGATGCTTCCCGGCGAGGATCTCGTCGCAGGCCGCGACGATCGCACCGCAGCGCTCCTCATCCAGGCGACCCGATTCCCGGTTCGCGAGCGCCGCAGCCTTCTTGACCAGCACCGTCGCGCGGATGAACGCCGGGAAGGCATGCCATCCGGAGATCGGGAAGTTCTCGACCGCCCGGGCGGTCTGGGCCCCATAGAGGGCGTCCGCCGGGAGGCTGATCTCGCCCAGGGTGTCCTTCTCGCGACGTATCTGCATCGGCAGTTAGAATAAGTCTTCCAGTGCAGAAGAACCGGCTTTCCTGGATGATCGGTGGCCCCCAGGGAAGCGGCATCAACGCCTCCGCCGAGGTCTTCGCGAAAGCGTGCAGCCGTGCGGGACTGCGCGTCTTCGCGAATATCGAGTACCACTCGAACATCATGGGGAAGCACAGCTTCTACCGGGTGCGGGTGGATGAGGATCCGATCCACAGCCACCGCGACAAGGCCGATATCCTGGTCGCCCTGGACCACGAGACGCTCTCCGGCGACGGCGATCACCGCCGCTGGCCGACCCACTACGGCCACCTCGGCGACATGGTCGAGGGCGGCGGGGTCATCTACGACGATGCGATCGGCTTCGACGCGAAGACGACCGACCGCGCGGATCTGCGGTTCATCGGCGTGCCCTTCATGGAGATCATCAAGTCGGCGCTCGACGAGGTCGGGAAGGGCGAGCAGGCCCGCCGCTACGAGGTGATGAAGAACACCGTCGGCCTGGGGGCATCGCTCGCCCTCTGCGAGTATCCCTTCGATCTCGTCGCCGACGTGATCCTCGGCCAGTTCAAGGGAAAGAAGAGCGAGGTCGGGCAGCTGAACGTGCGGGCCGCGCGGCTGGCGATGGAGTACGTCGCCGAGCACGTGAAGACGACCGGCCAGGAGACGTTCCCCTATCGCCTCAAGCCGCACACCGACCCCAAGGCACGGCTCCTGGCAAAGGGGTACGAGATCCACGCCATCGCCAAGCTCAAGGCCGGCTGCCACTTCCAGACCTATTATCCGATCTCCCCCGCGACCGACGAGTCGGTGTATCTCGAGCGCAACCAGCGCGAATTCGACCTGCTCGTGGTGCAGTGCGAGGACGAGATCGCTTCCATCAACATGGCCGTCGGCGCGGCCCACATGGGCGTCCGCTCCGCCACCGCGACGAGCGGACCGGGTTTCGCGCTCATGGTCGAAGGGGTCGGCTTCGCGGCGATCACCGAGGCTCCCGGACCGGTCATCACGATGTATCAGCGCGGGGGTCCGTCGACCGGCCTGCCGACCCGTCAGGAGCAGGGGGACCTGCAGTTCGTCCTCCACCCCGCCCAGGGCGACTTCCCGCACGTCGTCATCGCCCCCGGGGACCTGAATGAGGCGTACCAGGACACCTTCTCGGCGTTCAACTGGGCCGAGCGCTACCAGCTCCCGGTCATCGTCCTCACCGATAAGAAGCTCGCCGCCGCCTACATCACGATCGACGAGCTGGAGCTCGCCTACCCGGAGATCGACCGCGGCAAGCGGTTCACCGGCAGCGAGTGGACCCCCGTCGGCGACAACGGCGAGCAGCTCGTGCGGATGCACGGAGCCAGTGGATCCAACGGACACGACGGGAACGGCGCCGCCCTCAAGTCCGAGTATCTCCGGTACGCGGTGACCGAGGATGGGATCTCACCGCGCAGCCGGCCCGGCCAGGCCGGCGGCCGCTTTTGGAGCACCACCGACGAGCACGACCCTGACGGTCACATCACCGAGGGGGTCGAGATGCGCATGGCGATGATGCACAAGCGGATGGGCAAGCTCGACCTGCTGCTCGCGGCGATCCCGGCGGAGCAGACCTGCGCCCTCTGGGGCCCGGCGGAGGCCGATCTCACGGTCGTGGGCTGGGGCTCGACGAAGGGGACCATCGAAGACGCGATGGCGGTGCTGGCCGAGCAGGGAAAGCGCGTGAACTTCCTCCAGGTGCGGCTGATGAAGCCCTTCCCCGCCGAGCGGATCGCCGCGCACCTGGCGAAGGCGAAGCGCCTCGTCCTGGTCGAGGAGAACTTCGGCGCGCAGCTGGGGCATCTCATCCGCGAGCAGACCGGAATCCTCATCGAGGATCAGATCCTGAAATATGACGGCCGCCCGTTCAGCGAGGACGAGCTCGTGCGCGCGCTCGACAACGTCCTCGCCGGCGGGAAGGCGGAACCGGTGGTGACCAGTGTCCGTTGATCTCGGCGCGAAGCCCGCGCCGGTGAAGCTCACGCTCAAGGACTACAAGGCCGACCTGCACAACGACTGGTGTCCCGGCTGCGTGGCACCGTCGACAAGGATCGTGACCCCCGCCGGCAGCAAACCGATCGCGGACATCGCCGTGGGTGAGTTGGTCCTAGGCCACGACGGCAGCTTTCACGCGGTGACCGAGGTCATGTCGCACCATCACCCGGCGCCTCTCCACCGGATCACCGTCCAAGGCCTTGGCGAGACGCTCCTGACGGAGGACCACCCCGTGTACCTCGTGCGCCGGCAAGGAGCGCACCGGACCAACAGCGAGTACACCGCGGACTGGACCCGAGCCGACCAGGTCCGTCGAGGTGATTACGTCGCCTACCCCATCCCGAATGAGGTCGTCGAGCGCCCGTCCCTCGCCCTCTGGTACAGCCGCAAGGTCAAGGACACCCGAAGCAAGCCCCTTCCCGACGCCGTTGCGTTGAACGAGGACTTCCTCCGGCTCGCGGGCTATTACATCGCGGAAGGGCACGCCCACACGCGTGAGCTGACCTGGACGTTCAGCCGGACCGAACGGGATCTCGTGGAGGACACCGTTGCGCTGATCGGCAGCTTGTTCGAGCTCCGGGCGACCGTTCGCGACCGCACCGAGCGGAACAACACCTTCGAAGTGACCGTGGCCTCAAGCTATCTCACGGAGATCTTCCGAGGACTGTTCGG
>DATLEG010000215.1:0-11110 GCA_035525465.1 Saccharimonadales bacterium (SeqCode) | reverse complement strand
AGGCGATGACCTTCGCGAGGAGCGAGTCGTAGTACGGCGGGACCTCGTAGCCCTGGAAGCAGTGGGTGTCGAGCCGGATGCCGGGACCGGCCGGCGGGAGCCAGGTCGTGAGCGTCCCGGTGGACGGCGCGAAGTTCGCGTCCGGGTCCTCGGCATTGATACGGCACTCGATGGCGTGTCCGGTCACCCAGATCTGCTCGGCACTGAAGGAGAGCGGCTCCCCCGCCGCCAGCGCGATCTGCTCTTTCACGAGATCGATGCCGGTGACGGCCTCGGTGACGGTGTGCTCGACCTGGATCCGGGCGTTCACCTCGATGAAATACGGGTTGCCCTCGGCGTCGATCAGGAATTCGAAGGTCCCGACGCCGCGGTAGCCGAAGCGCACCGCGGCATCCACCGCGAGCTTCTTGATCCGGCGCCGCAGCGCCTCGTTGATCGAGATCGAGGGCGCCTCTTCGAGCATCTTCTGATTCCGGCGCTGGATCGAGCACTCGCGCTCACCCATGCAGACGCCCGTGCCGCGATCGTCGACCAGGATCTGCGCCTCGACGTGCCGGACGCCCTCGAGGCAGCGCTCAAGGTAGATCCCATCGTCGCCGAACGAGGCCTTCGCCTCGCTCCGGGCCTGCTCCCAGAGCTTCTGGAGGTCCTTGGCCGAGGTCGCCTTGCGCATCCCGCGCCCACCGCCACCGGCCCGCGCCTTCAGCATGATCGGATAGCCGATCGTCTCGGCGATCCGCAGGGCTTCCGATGCCGAGCGCACCGGGCCCTCGGAGCCCGGGATGACCGGCATCCCGATCTGCTTCATCGCGGCGCGGGTCGCGGCCTTGTCGTGGAAGCGGGCGAGGACTTCCGGCGGCGGGCCGATGAAGACCAGGCCGTGCTCCTTGCAGACCTCGGAGAAATCGGCGTTCTCGGACAGGAAGCCGTAGCCGGGGTGGATCGCCTGGGCCCCCGAGATGAGCGCGGCCGAGATCACCGCCGGGATGTTCAGGTACGAGTCGCGGGAGGCGGCCGGACCGATGCAGATCGCTTCGTCGGCAGAGTGGACCGGCAGGCTGTGCGCGTCGGCCTCGCTGTAGACGACGACCGTCTGGATCCCGAGCTCGCGGCAGGCGCGGATGACCCGGAGCGCGATCTCGCCGCGGTTGGCGATGAGGATCTTATCGACGGACAGTGAGTGCCTCCTCGAGCGTCACCGGATCGGACACGTTCGCCGTCCGCGGTGCGGGGAGGATCCGTTTGGTGAGCCCGGTGAGCACCGTGCCGGCGCCGAACTCCACGAACGTGGTCGCGCCCTCCCCGGCGGCGCGCCTGATCACGTCGACCCATCGTACCGGAGACCAGACCTGCCGCTCGAGCAAGCCGGGAAGCTCGCGCTCGTCACTGTGAGGCTGCCCGTCGACGTTCGCGATGACCGGCGCGGCGGGATGGATGAAGCGGATCTCGGCCATCGCCGCGGCGAGCTTCGGCGCGACCGGACGCATCGCCGGCGAATGGAACGCCGCGGAGACCCGGAGCGGGAGCACCCGCTTCGCACCGGCGGCCTTCAGGCGCAGGGTGGCGTCGGGGAACGCCGAAAGCGGGCCGGAGATGACGACCTGGCCGGGCGCGTTGTCGTTGGCCACGACGAGCCCGGTGCCATCGATCGCCGTCGTGATCGCCGCGGCGTCGAGGCCGATGACCGCGGCCATGCCTCCGGATGGATCGGCCTCTTGCATCAGCTCCCCGCGCCGGCGGACCAGGCGCACCGCGTCGGCAAGCGCCAGGACGCCGAGCGCGACCAGCGCGCTGAATTCTCCGAGCGAGTGTCCGGCTGCGACCACCGGCCGCTCCGGCATTCCGGCCTCTCGCGCCGCGCGCAGCGCCGCGATTGACGTGGTGAGGAGCGCCGGCTGTGCGTTCGCGGTCCGGTCGAGCTCGTCCTGCGGTCCGGTCCAACAGAGCGCAGAAAGGTCGAAGCCAAGCGCGTCGTTCGCCTCACCGAAGGCCAGACGCGCCAGCTGGCTGTGCTCGGCGAGCGCCTGTCCCATCCCCACGACCTGCGACCCCTGCCCGGGGAACAGCCAGGCGACGTTGTTCTGGGTCAACTCGCGGCGGTCATCGCAAAGAGCGGCTGGCCGTACTCGACCGGCGCGCCTCCGGCGATCAGGACGGAGGTGAGCACGCCATCAACTGGCGCGGTGATCTCGGTCATGTGGCCAAGCGACTGGATCGCGCCGAGCGACGCTCCTTTGGCAACGGCGTCACCGGCGGCCCATTCGCGGGTGGCGCTGAAGATCCCGACCGAGGTCGCGTGGACCTGCTGGGGGAGGGGCGCCGCAGGTGCCCGTCGCGCCACATCGGACACCGTGACGGCCGCGGCGGCCGGCCGCACGTCGCGGACGAGCACGACCGCGAGATCCCCCGCCTCGACCTCGATCGTCCCCGCGACCGAGCCTGCCGCGAGGGTGAGCAGCTCGTCGAGCAGGGCCAGGGCCTCGGTCGTCGTCGGCTCGTTCATGCCGGGATGATGCGCCGCCAGAACGGCCTGCGCGGCGCCGCGATCGCGCCTTCCACCGGCTCGACGAAGACCCCGAGCGCCCGGAACCGCTCATACCGGGCCGAGAGCAGATCGCCGATCGGCACCCGACCGAGCCGTTCGAGCTCGGCGACGAGCGCGGCCTTCACCGCGGCGGCGGTCGCCGCGCGGTCGGTCTGCGCGCCGCCGACCGGCTCGGGGACCAGGCCGTCGACGATCCCCAGGCCGAGAAGGTCGGGCGCGGCGAGCTTCAGTGCTCCGGCGGCCCGCTCGGCTTCGGTGGCGCTCCGCCAGAGGATCGCGGCACAGCCTTCGGGTGAGATCACCGAATAGATCGCGTTCTGCAGCGCGAGGACCACATCCCCCACTCCCAGGGCGAGCGCGCCGCCCGATCCACCCTCGCCGACGACGATGGCGATGACCGGGGTCTGGAGGTTGCACATCGTCTGGATGCTCTTCGCGATCGCTTCCGCCTGCCCGCGCTCCTCGGCCTCCGGGCCCGGGTACGCGCCAGGCGTGTCGATGAACGTGATGAGCGGGAGGTGGAACTTCTCCGCGAGGCGGTAGAGCCGGATCGCCTTGCGGTAGCCCTCGGGGTAGGGCATCCCGAAGTTCCGGAGGATGTTCTCTTCGGTGTCCGCGCCGCGCTGCTGCCCCACCACCATGACCGGTCCGACGCCGGCAAGCTCGGCGATCCCCCCGATGACCGCCGGATCGTCCCGGAAGGTCCGGTCGCCGTGCAGCTCCTGGAACTTCTCGAACACCGTCTCGATGAGCTCGAGCGAGTGCGGGCGCTTCAGATCCCTGGCGAGCTGGACCGCGTCCCAGGCCGACGTCCGGCCCGCCGCCCCGGCGGCCCCGGGATCGGTGATGAGCCCGCCGTCGGGAGCGAGGTGGCCGTTCCCCTCCGCGATCCGCTTGCCCAGGAACCGGTCGACCATCGACACCTAGAGGCTCCAGCGCAGGTCGCGTGCGGTCGGCCGGAACGCGGTGAGGAAGTAGGCGACTCGGTCGCGCAGCTGCGCCCGCTGCACGACCTGATCGACGAAGCCATGCTCCAGGACGAACTCGGCGCGCTGGAAGCCCTTGGGGAGTTTCTCTCCGATCGTCTGATCGGTCACCCGCGCGCCGGAGAATCCGATGAGCGCTCCCGGCTCCGCGAGGATGATGTCCCCGAGCGACGCGAACGACGCGAGGACCCCGCCGGTGGTCGGATCGGTCAGCAGGCTGAGATAGAGCACGCCGGCGTCGTCCAGACGCGCGAGGGCGCCGACGATCTTCGCCATCTGCATGAGCGAGAGCGTGCCCTCCTGCATGCGTGCGCCACCGGACGCGCAGACGATGATGAGCGGCGCGCGGTCCGCCAGCGCGCGCTCGGCCGCACGGGTGAGCTTCTCGCCCACCACGCTGCCCATCGAGCCGCCCATGAAGTCGAAGTTCATCACCGCGAGCTGGACCGCGATGCCGGAGACCCGGGCCGCGCCGCAGATCGCCGCGTCCTTCTCCCCGCTCTTGGTCTGCGATTGGAGGATCCGGGTCGGATACGGCTTCTGGTCGGAGAAGCCAAGCGGGTCGCCGCTCACCAGATCCCGGTCGACCTCAACAAAGCTGCCCTTGTCGGCGAGCAGCTCGATCCGCTCGCGCGCGCCCAGGCGGAAGTGGTGCGAGCACTTCGTGCAAACGTTGTGATTGCGAGCGAGCTGCTTGTTGAACAGCATCTCCCCGCACGTCGGGCACTGGGTCCAGAGATCGGACGGGAACTCTTTCCGCTGCCGGCCGAACGGCATGCGCAGCCTCATGGCGCGGTGAGGTCCTCCTCGCGATACCAGCACAGCGCGACGGTTCCCGGGCCGGCGTGCGCGGCCAGGACCGGGCCCGCCTCGTCGGTCCAGTACTCCACGCAGTGGTACTGCTGCTGGACCCATTCCCCGAGCGCGCGGGCGCGCTCGGGCGCGTTGCAGTGGAGCGTCGAGGCATGGATCCGCGATCCCGCAGGGATGCGCGCCGTGATGAGCTCCTTCAGCAGGGCCATGCCCTTCTCGCGGGTCCGGGCACGGTCGATGGACTCGGCCTTTCCGTGCGCGATCTCCAGGATCGGCTTCATCGAGAGCAATGAGCCGAACATCGCTGCCGCGCCGGAGATCCGCCCGGAGCGCCGCAGGAAGTCGAGGGTGTCGATGAGCGCGAGGAGCTGGGCACGATCGGAGAGGGTCCGGGCGAGGGTCGCCGTCTCCGCGAGCGAACGCCCGGCTTGGCGCGCGCGAGCGCAGGCAGTCGCGATGAGCCCGATCGATCCGGCGGTCGTATGGGTGTCGACGACCACGATCTCGGTGTCGAGGATCTGTCCGGCGGTCGTCGAGGCGACCGAGTAGGTGCCTGAGAACTCCGTCGCGACGGTCAGGACCAGCATCTTGTCGTAGCCGTCGCCCACCGCTGCCTCGTAGATCTCGCGGCACTCGCCGATCGAGGGCTGCGAGGTCGTCGGCTTCGCGTTCGGCTGCGCGATCCGGGCGTAGAACTGCTCACTCGTGAGGTCGACCCCGGCGGTGTAGGACTCCGCGCCAAAGCTCACATGGAGCGGGAGGAACCGGATATCCAGGTCACGGCGGGCGTCAGGCGCGAGCACGGTGGTGCCGTCGACGACGATGGCGAACGGATGTTTGGCGCTCATAGAACGAGCGAGACCTCCCCAGCCAGGATCCGCTGCTGACCATAGGCGGTTCCGACGACCAGCGCACCATCATCGGCCAGGGCCTCCGCACGTCCGCGGAAGGGCGGAACGCCGGCTTCGCGCACCTCCACCTCGCGTCCGAGCATGACCGCGCGGCCACGCCATTCGTCGAGAGCGGCGGCGCGGAACGTCGGATCGGCAACGCGCTCGAGCTCGACCGTCAGACGGATCAGGAGGGCCAGGCGATCCACCTCGTGGGCCGCCTGGCGCAGCGACGTCGCGATCCCGGCGAGCTCCGACGGAAAGTCGGCGGCCGCCTGCGACACGTTCACTCCGATCCCGACCACGAGTGTCTCCGCGGCGGCGTGCGCGAGGACCCCGGCGACCTTGCGCCCGTCATACCAGACGTCGTTCGGCCACTTCAGGCCGCCTCGCGGGGCGCCGAGCGCATCCAGGGCACGACACACCGCGACCCCGCCCAGGAGCGAGAAGAGCGCGGGCTCGCTGGGCATCGGTCGCAGCAGCCACGATGCGAGGAGCGCCTGACCGGCGCCGGCCTGCCAGGTGCGGTCGCCACGGCCGTGCCCGGCGGTCTGCAGGTCGGCGACGACCACCGCCGGTGGCCCGCCGTCCGCAGCGAGCTCGCGCGCCCGGTCCTGGGTCGAGGGGAGGCTCGCGTGAAAATGGATGTCGCGCCCGATCACGCCCTGGAGCGCGGAGCGCACAGCGGGAAAGGCAAGGAGCGCCAGGCGGTCGGGCATGCGATGAAGGCTAGGGCTTAGCGGAGCGTCACCGGCACGCGGACGATCTCGTCGATCTCTCCGTCCTTCGGGCTGCGCGAAAACACCTCGACGAACGCGATGGTGTCGGTACCGCTCCCGAAGAAGCTCACGGTCACGCTGTAGGTCCCCCGGGCGGGGGCACCGTTGCTCGCGGTCGTGAAGCCTGAAGCGAGGATCCGGCCGGCGGTATCGGTGAGCCGCCACTGGAGCGTCGCCTCGTAGACGCTGGCGTCGCCACTTACGGTGAACGGAGACTGCAGCCGCGCGTTCGCGACCGGAGCCTTGACCGTGATCCAACCCCGGGCCGAGGTGAGCGCACTCGGCGAAGGGGACGGACTCGGCGTCGCAGAGGGACTTGGACTGGGCGACGGGCTCGGGGACGGCGTCACCTGGGCCACGAGCGTCGTGGAGGACGGAAGGCCGGCGCCCGGACCACCGCAGGCGGCGGCGACAACGATCGACAGCAGGAGTCCGGCGGAACGGCGCATCACCAGGTCCAACGCCGGTCGCCTGCCGGCGTCACGAGGCGCGGTGCAGCTGCGCCCCCGCCGCGCGCACCCGGACCACGCGACCCCGGGCCGGGACGCCCGCCAGCGCCGACGCCTCCTCCATCGCGCCGATCACCCGCGCGGCCAGGCGCGCCGGGGCGATCGCGAGCACGGCCGGGCCGGCACCGGAGAGCGCCGCACCGAAGGCGCCCGCGTCGCAGGCCGCGCGCGAGACGTCCTCGAGCGTGGGCACCAGGCGCGCTCTGGCGGCCTGGTGCAGACGGTCCTGCATCGCGACCCGAAGGAGGGCACCGTCGGACCGCAGCACCGCGGCGACCAGCGCCGAGGCATGCGCGAGGTTGAACACCGCGTCCGTACGGGACACCTGCGCGGGCAGCACCCCCCGGGCCTTCTCGGTCGCGAGGACATCGGCGGGCACCAGCAGGCAGACCCGCCAGGTCGCGGGGAACGCGATGCGCACCGCCACCGGGCCTTCCCCATGCGGCACCGCCACGGTGAACGCCCCGTAGAGCGCGGCCGCGACGTTGTCACCGTGGCCTTCGACCTCCGCCGCGACGCGGAGCAGGGCGCGCCGGCCGAGCGGCTCGCCGAGCAGGGCGTTCGCCGCGGTCACCCCCCCGACGATCGCGGCGGCGCTGGACCCCAGTCCGCGGCCGAGGGGGATCGCGGAGCGCTGCGTGATGTGCTGCGGCGGGAGCGCGCTGCCGATCGCCTTGGCCGCGGCGCGCGCGCCGATGACGAAGAGGTTGTCCTCGCCGATCGGGATCCCCTCCCCCGCTCCGTCGACGGTGACCGACCAACGGTGTGCCGCGCGCACCTCGAACTCGGCGACCATCGGGAGCGCGAGCGCGAAGGCATCGAAGCCCGGACCGAGATTCGCGCTCGTCGCCGGGACCCGGACGCGCAGGTCGGTCACGAGCGAAGGGCGGCGCGGACGGCGTCGATGTCGGCAGGGACATCGACCAGCGCCGGCGCGAGCGAGACGGCGCGGTCGGGATCCTTCATCCCGTTCCCGGTGAGGATGCAGACCACCGACGCCGGCCGGCGCCCTCCGCCGCGAACGTGGGCCAGCAGACCGGCCACCGATGCCGCGCTCGCCGGCTCGCAGAACACGCCTTCGGACCGCGCCAGGAAGCGGTACGCGTCAAGGATCTGCTCGTCGGTCACCGCCTCGATCGCGCCCCCGGACTCATCACGGGCACGTACCGCGCCGTCCCAGGAGGCCGGATTCCCGATCCGGATCGCGGTCGCGATCGTCTCGGGCTCGGCGACCGGCGCGCCGTTCACGATCGGCGCCGCGCCGGCGGCCTGGTACCCGTGCATTCGCGGCCGCCGCGTCGCGAGGCCCGTGGCGGCGGCCTCGGAGAATCCCTTCCAGTAGGCGGTGATGTTCCCGGCGTTCCCCACCGGGATGCAGAGCATCTCCGGCGCGTCGCCAAGGGCCTCGCAGATCTCGAACGCGCTCGTCTTCTGGCCCTCGATGCGGTAGGGATTGACGCTGTTCACCAGCGTCGCCTCTCCGCTTTCAGCGAGCGCTCGGGACAGCTCGAGCGCGACGTCGAAGCTGCCCCGGACGGCCACGATGGTGGCACCGAAGGCGATCGCCTGGCCGAGCTTCCCCAGGGCGACATGGCCGGCGGGAAGGATGACCGCGCAGCGAAGGCCCGCCCGTGCGGCATACGCCGCGGCGGAGGCGGCGGTGTTACCGGTGGAGGCGCAGAGCACGGACGCGGCGCCCTCCTCGACCGCCTTCGCCACCGCCAGCACCATCCCGCGGTCCTTGAATGAGCCGGTCGGATTGGCGCCCTCGACCTTGAGCCAGATCTCGCCGATGCCCGTCTCCCGCTCGAGGCCCGGCGCACGCACGAGTGGCGTGCCGCCCTCACCGAGGGTGAGGCGCGGGGTGCGGTCGGTGACCGGCAGCCGATCGCGGTAACGCTCCAGGAGCGAGATGGCCGGGGGCACGCGCGCAATGCTAGACCGGGCGCCACGCGTACGATTCCGCGCGTGACCCTCAGCAGGCGTGAACGCCGGCTTGTCCTCGTCCTGGTCGTGCTCGGCATCGTGTTCCTCGCGCTCCAGATCGCGGGCACGGTCTGGGTCGCCGTCGGCCGGATCGCCGATGTGCTGCTCATCTTCATCGCCGCCTGGGCGGTCTCGTACCTGCTGGCGCCGCTCGTCGACCGGCTGGATCGGCGGACCGCGCTCAACCGCACCGGCGCGGTCCTGATCGTCTACGCCGGGATCGCGGTGATCCTTGCGGGCGTGCTGGCCCTCGCTCTACCGGCGTTCGCCGAGCAGCTCTCCGGCTTCGCCGCACGGACCCCGGAGTACACCGCGCGCACCGGGCAGGCGGTCGTGGACTTCCAGGAGGATCTGCGCGCCCGCGGCATCCGGGTCAACCTTGTGGATGTCTACGACGCGCTTCCCGGGCGCCTCGGCGAGGCCGCCGGGACCTTCGCCGCGGACGCGCTCGGCCTGGTCTCGGCCACCGCCACGGTCCTGTTCAACATGCTGCTGGTCCTCATCATCGCGTTCGTGATGCTCATCGACGGGGACGCGCTCTGGCGGCGCCTGGTCGCGCCGCTCTCCAAGCCGCTGCAGAGCGAGGCCGAGCTGTTCCGGGCCAGCGCGGACCGGGCGTTCGGGGGATTCGTCCGCGGCTCGCTGCTCCTCGGGCTGATCTACGGAGCCGGCACCTTTCTCATCCTCGCCGGCCTCGGGGTCCCGTTCTCCGGTGTCCTCGCGGTCTTCAGCGGCCTGGTCGTGGTCATTCCGATCTTCGGTCCGGTGCTGGCAATGATCCCCGCGCTCGCGATCACGGCACTCGGCGCGACCGACCGGCTGCTCTTCGTGCTCATCCTTATCGTGGCGTTCCAGCAGGTGGCCCTCAACGTCATCGGGCCACGGATCATGTCGCGCAGCATCGGTATCCACCCGCTCTTCGTCTTCGGCGCCCTCCTCCTTGGTTCGCGCCTCGCCGGGTTCTGGGGTGTACTGCTCGCCATGCCGCTCGCCGGGATCATCGGGACCTTCGTTCGCTACGGCCTGGAGGTCACCCAGGGCCGGCGCCGCCGGACCGATGCGGCCGGCCTCATGGACGAGCCCGCGGAGCAGGCGACGTGACCCGCCACATCCTGGTGACGAACGACGACGGCATCGAGAGCGACGCGCTCGGGCCGCTCGCCGATGCGCTCTCCGCCCTCGGCGCGGTCGATATCATCGCGCCGGAGCGCAACTGGAGCGGCGCCGGTCACAGCATCACGCTCTTCCGTCCGCTCCGCTGCCGGCCGACCCACCTCCGGACCGGCCAGGCGGCCTTCATGGCTGACGGCTCGCCGACGGATTGCGTGCGTCTCGCCGTCCTCGGCTTCCTGAAGCAGAAGCCGGACCTCATCGTGAGCGGCATCAACCGCGGCGCGAACATGGGAGACGACATCACCTATTCCGGGACCGTCGCCGCGGCGATGGAAGGACTGCTCTCGGACATCCCGTCGATCGCGATCTCGATCGGCGCGTTCGGCGCGGACATCGACTTCAGCACCGCGGCGTCGTTCGCCGCGCTCCTCGCGCGCAACATCCTCGATCGCGGCTTCGCCTCGGACGCGCTGCTCAACGTGAACGTCCCGCATCTGCCGCGCGACCAGATCGCCGGCGTCGAGGTGACGCGCCTCGGCAAGCGCGTCTATCACGACCAGCTCACCGAGCGCCTGGATCCGTACGGGAACCCGTACTACTGGGTCGGTGGACCGGCGGCGTCGGACGAAGCCGAGCCGGGGACCGACATCGCGGCGATGCGTGCCGGAAAGATCAGCGTCACCCCGATCTACCTCGAGCTCACCAGCCACGCGCTCATCGACGAGCTCCGGCAGTGGGACTGGGGCTGGTCGAGGCCGGTGGAGGTCTCACCCGAGCTCGACCGCGCCTGATGCGAAAGGTGGACCTTGCGGCCCAGCTGCAGAAGGCCGAAGGAGCGCTGATCGAGCTGAATCAGCGCCCTGATCCATCGGCACGGGATGACGCGGTGCGCATCGCACGCATCGACGGCGTCATCTGCCTCGCCGTACCGGCCGTGCCGGAGCCGTACATCAATCGCGCGCTCGGCTTCGGCACCATCGCCCCGGCGAGTCCCCGCCTCCTCGACACGCTCGTCGCGCATTACGCCGGCCTCGGCCGGGAGACCCGGATCAGCGTGGCGGCGGGCCACACCCCCGGAGCGGTGATCACGCTCCTGGAAGCGTCCGGCTTCGTTCCCGATCCGGACATGCCGCGCCAGCTCATCTACCTGCGAGCCGGCCGGCGCGTGCCGGAGGTCCCGGCGATCCCGGGCCTGCGGCTGCTCCGGGTACGCACCGCGGCCGACGCCGACCGTTTCGCCGACGCCGCGGTGGGCAGCTTCGGCGATGAGCGCGGCCCCGGCTACCGGGACTCGGTCCGCCAGCTTCTCGAACGCGCGCGGAGCGGCCGCTCGATGGTCGCCCTTCTCGGCCTGATCGACGATGTCCCGGTCGCGACGGGCCTGCTCCACTTCCTCGGCCCGGTCTGCGGCCTGGGCACCGGGAGCGTCCTGGCGTCGCATCGCGGCAAGGGACTGCAGCGCGCCCTCCTCGCCGAGCGCATCCGCAGC
>DATLEG010000202.1:0-7469 GCA_035525465.1 Saccharimonadales bacterium (SeqCode) | reverse complement strand
GACCTACTCCTGTGCGGGATTCATGCCACCACCGTAGGCGACCCGAGCACCGGAGGCGTGCAGGGCCGGCGGCACCAGGAAGACGCCCGCCCGGGCGGGGCGGCCGATGGCAGCGTGGGCTTTTACCGCAGGAGTCGGAGGATGATGAGGATGACGACAATGACGAGCAGGATGTGCACCCAGCTGCCGCCGGCGAACCATCCGGTCGTGTCGACCGCCGGGCCACGCGAGAACGCGCGACCGCGGCCAAAGTACCCGAACAGCCAGGCCAGGAGCAGGATCACGATGAGGAGCTCGATGATGCCCATGACGCCTCCCGATGGTCGGCCGCCCGGCGCGTGAGCGGCCGCTTTGCCGACTGGGTAAGCACAGCCGATGCCGTGCGGGCCACGGCGAAGAAGCTGGAGAAGCTTCGTTCTCTTGGCGACTATCTGAGCAGCCTGACAAGCAACGACGACCTCGCGGTGGCGGCGCGCCTCTTCGCCGGGACCCCGTTCCCGCGGACCGATGAGCGGGTCCTGCAGGTCGGCGGGGCGGCCCTGGTGCGGGCGGTCTTGCTCCGCTCCGGCGCCGGGCCCGACGCGATCGGCCCGGCGTATCAGGAGCACGCCGACCTGGGGGACGTCGCGGCCGCGCTCATCAGCGCCGGTCCGGCGCCCGACGGCGCTCCGCTCACGATCGCGGACGTGGCGGAGGCCTTCGCTGCGATCGCCGGAGCGCGCGGCGCCGCGGCAAAGCAGGCTCGACTTGCGGCGCTGTTCGGCCGCGCCGACGGCGCCCAGGCCCGCTATCTGGTGAAGATCATGACCGGCGAGCCGCGGATCGGGCTGCGCGAGGGGCTGCTGGAGGAGGCCATCGCCCGAGCGTTCGACCGGCCGCGCGACGCGGTCGGGCGGGCGCACATGCTGGGCGGCGACATCGGAAGCACGGCCGTGCAGGCACGCGACGACCGTCTGGCAGACGCCCGCTTCGTCCATTTCGCGCCGATCGCGATGATGCTCGCGACGCCGGTGCTCGAGCTGGCCGAGGTCGAGCGCCGATCTCCGCCGCCGTACGTCGTCGAAGACAAGTACGACGGCGTCCGCGCGCAGGTGCATAAGAACGGTGATCGGGTGGAGCTGTACTCACGGACCTTCGATCGCGTCACCGGGCGATTCCCCGAGCTCATCGCGCCGCTTGCGGCGATCCCCGGGAGCGTGGTGCTCGACGCGGAGATCCTCGCGTTCGACGCCGACGGCCGCGCCGTGCCGTTCGTCCGCTTCCAACGCCGGCTCGGGCGCAAGGCGGTGAGCGATGCCCTTGCCGCCGCGCTCCCGGCCAGCCTGGTCGTCTTCGACATCCTCGAGCGGGATGGCCGTCCGTTGCTCGACCTGCCTCTGATCGAGCGCGCCGCGCTGCTCCGTGCGCTCCCCCTCGCGTCGCCGGTCCGGCTCGCCCGTTCCCAGACCATCCGGGCCCACGGGCCGGACCTGATCGACGCGCTCGAGGCGGAGTTCGCCGCGTCCCGCGAGCGCGGGAATGAAGGGCTCATGGTCAAGGATCCCCGCTCGTCCTACCGCCCGGGGCGCCGCGGCATGGAGTGGCTGAAGGTGAAGCGGGCGCTGCGGACCCTTGATGTGGTCGTGACCGCCGTGGAGTGGGGCCACGGGAAGCGGCACGCGGTCCTTTCGGACTACACCTTCGCGGTCCGCGATGGCGGCCGATTGCGGAACATCGGCAAGGCCTACTCGGGATTGACCGATCGGGAGATCGCTGCCGGCACCGAGCACTTCCAGGCCCGGGTCGTCAGCACGGCCGGCCGCACCCTGTTCGTCCAGCCGGACACGGTGATCGAGGTCGCCTTCGACGCGGTCCAGCCGAGTGCCCGCCATGACTCGGGCTACGCGCTGCGGTTCCCGCGGATCGTGCGCCTGCGTCCGGATAAGCCGGTCAGCGACATCGACACGCTCGAGACGGTGCGGGCCATCGCGGGCGGCGATACTGGCGCCGGATGACCGCTCTCACCCAGGCCGAGCAGCTCGGGCTCATCCTCGCGCTGCAGCGCGATCTCGCGCTCGAGGGGAACGTCGACAACGTGCTGCTGCGGATCGCCGGCACCGCGACGACGCTGCTCGCCGCTGAGCGCGCGACCGTCTACGTCATCGACCAGGGCCGCCGCGAGGTCTGGTCTCGCAGCCGAAGCGAGAGCACCGAGGCGGTCGCGGCGGAGGAGATCCGGCTGCCGATGGACGGCCTCGGGCTCGCGGCCGCGGTGGCTCGGGGGGGCGGCGTCGTGGTCGCCGACGACCCGTATGCGGACCCGCGGTTCGATCCGAGCGTCGACGCGCGGACCGGGTTCCGGACCCGCTCGGCCGTCGTCGTGCCGATCGATGCCCGGGACGGTACGCGGGTCGGCGTGCTCCAGGTCGTCAACAAGGTGGACGGAAGCTTTACCGCGTCGGACCGGGATCTCGCCGGCTCGCTCGCCTTCACCGCCGGGATCGCCCTCGAGTTCGTGGCCCTCCAGGCGGAGCTCGCGGCCGAACGGCTCCGGGTCATCCGCGTCGGCGAAGAGACCCGCCACCGGCTCGCGCGCGACCTCCATGACGGCGTTGCGCAGACCCTCGCGAACGGCGCGATCGGCATCGAGATCGCCCAGAAGCGCGCGCGCAGCGACGTTCCCGGGGCGCTGGAGGAGCTCGGGGTCGTGCGCGCCCGCCTGGTCGAAGCGCAGCAGGGTCTCCGTGACATCCTGTTCGCTCTCCGGCCGGTCGCGCTCAGCGAGGACGGGCTCGGCGCGGCGGTCCGCGCACTGGCGGAACGGATGGACGGGATGAATGGCTCGCGCGTGGCGGCGCGAGACCTCGGCGCAACCCGGCGGGCCGGGCCGGAGGTCGAGGCGGCGGCGTTCGCGGTCATCCGCGAGTCGGCGAACAACGCGGTGAAGACCGGACGCGCACCGCATGTCTGGCTGGACCTGGTCGACGCCCCCGAGGGTATCGTCGCCCGTATCGAAGACGACGGGACGGGATTCGACGTCGGCGCGACGCTCGCGGGCTACGCGGCCCGCGGCAGTCTTGGGCTGCTGCAGATGCGCGAGTCCGCGCACCTGGCCGGCGGGCGGCTCGAGATCGACTCGAGCCCCGGCCACGGCACCCGCGTGCGGCTCTGGATCCCGGCGTGACCGAGCGCCGGTCCATCGGGCGGCGCCGCGCCGATGCGACCCTGACCGTCGCCATCGAGGATGCCTTCGTCGCTCTCACCGACGGGATCCTCATCACCGATGCCGCGGAAACGATCCAGAGCGCGAACCCCGCGGCCTTTCGGCTGCTGGGCGAGGATCAGCTCGTCGGCCGGAGCTTCGGCTCGCTGCTCCTGGTGAGCGGCGCCACCACGATCCCCCAGCCGGAAGGGCACGAGATCCAGCGCGCCTGGTTCCCCCGGGAGGAGCGGATGGGGGTGCTCGAGATCGTGACCACGCCGGTCGCGGGCGCGGAGCCGCCGGCAAAGATCCGCACCGTGCGCGACGTCACCGCAAGCGCGGAGCTCCTCCGGCTCAAGGAAGATTTCCTCCTTGATGTCGCGCACGAGCTGCGGACCCCCATTGCCGGACTCACCGCGTCGCTGGATCTGCTGCATCAGGACGCGACCTCGATGTCACGGCACGAGCTGCGGAAGATGGTGGGCACGCTGCAACGAAGCGCCCTCCGGCTCGAGCATCTGGTGCAGAACCTCCTTGACGCCGGGAGCATCGAGGCAGGGACCTTCGAGGTCCGGGCCGTCCCGACGAGCGTGCGCGCGGTGCTGGAGGAGAGCCTCGCCTTCGTCCGGCCGATCCTCGAGCAAAAGGGCCAGACGCTGATCACCCGCTTCGGACGCGCGACCGACCGGGTCGTCGCGGATCCGCGGCGGACCGCGCAGGTGTTCTCGAACCTGCTCGCGAACGCCGTGAAGTACGCGCCCGAGGCGAGCGCCATCACGATCACGACCGTGTCGGATTCCGGGTATGTCCGGGTGACGATCCATAACACCGGGCCGGCGATCGCCGCCGATGAGGTGGGCCGGCTGTTCCAGCGCTTCTTCCGTTCCCGCACCGTGCGTGCCGAATCCGGCGGGCTCGGCCTCGGTCTCGCGATCTGCCGCGCCATCGTCCGTGCCCAGGGCGGTGAGATCGGTCTGGACAGCGCGCCCGAGACCGGGACGTCGGTACACTTCACCCTCCCGAAGGCACGAGTCCTCGCGGCGGAGGAAGCTACGGCGTGAAGCTGCTCGTCGTCGACGACGACCGCGATCTGGTCGAGCTGCTCGAATACGCGCTTCGGCGTGAGGGCCACGAGGTCGCGCGCGCGTATGACGGCGAGGCGGCGCTCGAGGCCGTCGAGCGTGATCGGCCGGACCTCATCGTCCTCGACCTCAACCTCCCCAAGCTCGCCGGGTTCGTCGTGCTCGAGCGGATCCGGCACGGTGACGAGCACATCGCGGTGCTCCTCCTCTCCGCCCGGCAGGATGAGTCAGACATCCTTCGCGGCCTCCAGCTCGGGGCGGATGATTACATCACCAAGCCCTTCCGGCCGAAGGAGCTCGTCGCGCGGGTGAAGGCGATCCTGCGGCGTTCGGTGCACGCGCGCGGCCGTCCCGCACCGGCGGTCTATCGCACCGGTGACATCGTGCTCGATGAGGCCCTGCATCTGGTGAAGACCGGGGAGGTCCCGGTGCATCTCTCCCCCACCGAGTTCAAGCTGCTGCGGCATTTCATGGCGAATCCCGGCCGGGTCCTCACCCAGGAGGAGATCCTCGAGGGGGTCTGGGGCTACGACGCCGACGTGGGCGGGGATCTGGTCAAGCTGAACGTGAGCCGGCTGCGCCGCAAGCTGGGCGGGGACGGTCAGGCGCGTGATGTGATCCAGACCGTGCCTGGCGTGGGGTACCTGTTCCGGGGCGCCGGGGACGGCGTCACTCGCGAGGAGATCGGCCCCCGCTAGACACTAGATCCCGGCGAGCCGCCGGCGCGTCGCCTCGAGATCGGTCGCGCTGCTGTAGACCGGGTAGATCGCGAACCCGGAGGCCTTGGAGATCGCGTCCACCGCGGCGGTGCTCTCATCGGGAAGCGCGACGGTGAGGACGTGGCCCTCGCGCCCGACGACCAGCACGTTCCACTCGGCCGCGACCCCCGCGGGAAGGTGCGCCTGAAGCTCGGCGGTGGCCAGGTGGGCTGGATCGGCCAGGTACGGGGCGGGCATCGCCGTCCGGGCCGCGCGAATCTGCTGATGCTGGCCGCCGGCGAAGGCGTGCTCCCAGACCCGCACGCCGCCACCGGCCTCCTTGGCGCGGTACATCGCCGCATCCGCCGCCTCGAGGAGGCTGTGGGCGTCAGCGAGCGGCCGCGGGAACGTCGCCACGCCGATCGAGACCGAGATGGTGTGCCCTTCGGCGGCCATCTCCGGCGGAAGCGCCTGGGCCGCGATCTTCTCCAGCGCCCTCCGGGCCACCCGGGAGGCCGCCTCGGTATCCGCTTCGGGAAGGATGACCGCGAACTCATCTCCGCCGTAGCGCGTCGGCACGTCGTACAGGCGCACCGCCTGTTTGATCCCGGTCGCGACCGCCCGGAGGACCTGGTCGCCGGTCTGATGGCCGAACCGGTTGTTGATCGATTTGAATCGATCGATATCGATCATCAGGAGCGCGAGCAGGTGGTCCGCGCGAAGCGCCCGGTTCGACTCGGCCTCGAGCCGACGATCGAAGTGACGCCGGTTGAACAGCCAGGTGAGCGGGTCGGTCTCGGCAAGTCGGGCCATCGCCTCACCCTGCTCCTGCTGGAGGAGGCAGGCCCCGATGTGCCCGGCAAGGAGCTCGAGGGTCTCGAGATCGTTCATCTCGAACGGCAGGCCGTCGGTGCGATCGGCGACGTTCAGCACGCCCCGCGACTCGTTGTCCACCAGGATCGGGACCGACAGGTAGGACGCCGTGCGATAGCGGCCGTCCCGTTCGGTGGCCGGGCCGGCGGCCCCGCGAACCAGGAGCGAGCGTTTCGAGGCGGCGACGCCTCCGCTGATCCCCTCTCCCTCCCGGACCCGGACGGCCCGGCGGACGTCGTCGGCGAGTCCGACCGCGTGCGCGATCACGAAATCGGAGGAGGCGTCATCCCGGAGCATCAACGACGCCCGCTCGCCGTGGACGAGCTCCGTCGCCAGGTTGAAGACCGAATCGAGAAGATCCTGCGCCAGGCCCGCGCCTACCCCGTTCACCCGTACTCCCCATTGCTGTTGGACGCGGCGTCGCGGGCCGGCTGGCCGGACTGACGCCTGCTTGCTCGGGGCCAGTCTCGGGTCCGCCGTGACCGGTGACGATGACCGTTCGGTATCGGTTGGCGGGCTTCGGATCGGAGGGCCCGGTGGGGGCTGGTATAGCAGGACTATCCTGGCGCCGTCCGGTTAAGGACCGGTGACTAGGTGCGGCCGGCCAGGACCGGGGCGGTGGTCGGGGCAAGGCTGCCCCCGGCCGGCTCCAGGGTCACCGCGACCCCGTTGCCAGTGCCCAGCGGCGCGGTGAGCAGGACCGTGGTGACGCCGCTCCGCCGGTCGGCGATCCCTGCGGCGATCGGCCGCTCGCCGTTCAGGATCCAGGCCTCCCAGACCTTGCCGGAGGGAGGAGCCGGGAGGTCGAGGATGAGATATGCCGGTGCGCCGGAGGCGGGAACCACCACCGAGCCGCGAAGCGCGGTCTCGGTCCCGGACAGCGGGACGACATGGGCGCCGGCGACCCCGGACAGGGCTTTCGCGTAGTCGTCAGCGTCCCGCCGCGCGCCGGCGAGCCCGGCCAACGAGCCCACCAGCAGCAGGGCGATGGCGAGCGGGACCGCGACCGGGATCGGCCGGCGGAGCGCGCCGATCAGCCGATCGAAGATCGACACCGAGCGGGGCGCGGCGAGGGGACGGGAATCGCGCGTCGCCCGCGCGACGATGCTCTCCCGCAGGCCGCTCGGCGTATCGAGCGCCGCGGTCTGCGCGATCGACCAAGCGGTCTCGGCGAACGCGGCCACCTCGTCCCGGCAGGCCTGGCACTCGGAGACGTGTCGCTCGACGGACTCGCGCTCCGGCGCGTCGAGAACACCAAGGGCGTAGGCAGCGAGATCGTCTGACGGGTGCCCGTTCATTCGGCGGCCTCCGCGGCAAGTCGGTCACGCAGCTTCGCCATTCCGAGGCGGACCCTACTCTTCACGGTCCCAAGAGGCGTGCCGGTCCGGTCCGCGATCTCGCTCTGCGACAGGCCGCCCCAGAACGACAGGCTGACCGCGGTCCGCTGTTCTTCCGGCAGGGTCTCCACCGCGGCGCGCACGCGCTCGGCCTGGAGGCCGGCGATCACGCGATCCTCGATCCGCGACTCGATCACGAGCTCGGCCGCCTCCTCGATCACGGTCTCACGCTCGATCCGGCGCCCTGTGGTACGCCGCCAATCGATCGCCGCATTCCGGCCGATGGCGAGCAGCCAGG
>DATLEG010000193.1:0-6805 GCA_035525465.1 Saccharimonadales bacterium (SeqCode) | reverse complement strand
CTCCGGAACGACGCTGCTCGGCGACGGCACCGACCTCGACATCCTCCGGCAGGCCGGGATCGAGCAGGCGGACACCTTCGTATCGCTCACCCAGGGCGACAACCGGAACATCATGGCCGCCCAGATCGCGTCGAAGATCTTCGGCACCAAGACCGTGATCGCGAAGGTGAACGACCCGATCCGCGCCCACGCCTATCGCCAGGAGGGACTTCGGACCTTCTCCCGCACGAGCATCCTTGCGACGCTCCTGCAAGCCCTCATCACCGGCAACGCGACGATCGGTCCGAATCTCATGGCCGCGGCGACCACGCATGAGGCTGCGATGTCGGGCGAGGAGCGCTGATGTATTTCGTCATCGCCGGCGGCGGCCAGGTCGGCTTTCACCTGTCAAAGGCGCTCCTTGAGTCCGGGCACGAGATCATGCTCATCGAGTCCGACCGGCGCCGCGCCCAATGGATCGAGGAACAGCTCGGGTCCGTCGTCATCAATGCCCCGGCCGACGAGGGCCGCTCCCAGATCGAGGCAGGCTGCCAGCGCGCGGACGCCGTGATCGCGGTGACCGGCGACGACGCGAAGAACCTGGTCATCTGCCAGCTCGCCAAGTACAAGTGCCACGCGCCGCGGGTCGTCGCCCGGGTGAACAATCCGAAGAACGAGATCGTGTTCAAGGCCCTCGGGATCGATGAGACGGTCTCGTCCACCCGGGTGCTGATGGCCGTCATCGAGCAGGAGCTCCCATCGGGTGGCTTCCTCCCGCTGATGCCGCTCACCGGCTCGCACCTCGAGCTCATCGAGGCCGAGATCGCCGCCGGCACCCCGGCCGCGGGCAAGGATGTCCGGGACCTTGGGCTCCCGGACGGAGCGCTCATCGGCGGCATCGTCCGGGCGGGGAAGATCCTCCACGCCCACGGGGACACCGCTCTGGCGGTGGGGGACCGGGTCATCGTCTTCGCCCCGACCGCGGCGGAGCTCGAGGTCCGTAAGGCCCTATTTGGCTAGGTAGCGGCCGACCGACCGTCCAATGCTTCCCGCCGCTTGGTAGGAACCTTGACAATGGCATTGATAGGTCTTATACCAATGACGTGGCCAACGCTCGTCGTCCGGTCTACGTCATCTCGATCGCGGCCAGTCTCGCGGGCTGTCACCCGAGGACGCTGCGGATCTATGAGGACGAAGGCCTCGTCGACCCGGTCCGGACGGACACGAACATCCGCCTGTACTCCGACGAGGACGTCCACAAGGTGCGCTGCATCCGCTACCTGACCCAGGTGCGCGGGGTGAACCTCGCCGGCGTGAAGCTGCTTCTGCAGTTCCGCGACGCGGGAGATCTGCTCCGGGAGATCGCTGGCGCGATCGAACGGATGGATCGGTCGGCCGACGATGAGCATGACGATCGAATAGCGGATGCCGCCGCGACGTTGTCCCGGCGCGAACACCAGGTGGAGACGCCGCAACCGGCCCGGAAAACGGTCCACCAACAGGATCAGGAACAAGGCAAGGAACAAGAAAGAAGGCCACGATGACGCAAGAGGATCGCGAGTACCCCAAGGACCTCCCCCTCGTCCCGCTTCGGGAGACGGTGGTCTTCCCCAAGGTGGTGCAGCCGCTGGGGGTCGGGCGCGACAAGAGCGTGGCCGCCATCAATGCCGCGATGAACGAGGAGAAGCACTACATCCTCGTGGCCGCCCAGCGTGATGCCGAGGTCGACGAGGTGACCCCCGAGCAGATCTACGGCGTCGGGACCATCGTCGAGATCGTGCGGCTCCTCCGGATCCCCGATGGGAGCGCGCAGATCATCGTCCAGGGGCTGCAGCGGGTCCGCATCACCGGGTACACCGACGAGTCGCGGTTCTTCCGGGCCACGTTCGAGCCGCTCGCCGAGGAGCTTGGTGAGGCGGTCGAGCGCGAGGCGCTGCTCCGCAATGTGAAAGGACTCTTTGGCGAGTACGTCGAGAACGGCGGATCGATCCTGCCCGAGGTCGCGATGACGGCGAAGAACTCGGACGACCCGGCGCATTTCGCCGACCTCCTCGGCTCGAGCCAGGACCTCACGCTCGAGCAACGCCAGCAGCTGCTCGAGATGGGCGCTGTCGCCGATCGCCTCCGCTTTCTCTCGGTGTTCCTCACCAAGCAGAACGAGATCCTCGAGATGAAGGCCAAGATCCAGAACGACGTGCAGTCCACGCTGGACCGCTCGCAGCGTGAGTACATCCTGCGCGAGCAGATGAAGGCGATCCAAAAGGAGCTGGGAGAGGACGACGGCTCGTCGGAGATGAACGAGCTTCGCGAGAAGGTCGAGGCCGCCGGCATGCCGGCCGAGGTCAAGGAGAAGGCGCTCAAGGAGATCGGCCGGCTGGAGAAGATCCCGCAGGCCTCTCCCGAGCAGGGCGTGATCCGGACCTATGTCGACTGGCTCGTCGCGGTGCCCTGGAAGCAGGCACCCGAGGATGACTGGGACATCGCCGAAGCCGCACGCATCCTCGATGAGGACCACTACGGCCTCCCGAAGATCAAGGACCGGATCCTCGAGTACATGGCCGTCCGGAAGCTGGCGAAGGATCTGCGGGCGCCGATCCTCTGCTTCGTCGGCCCGCCCGGCGTGGGCAAGACGAGCCTCGGCAAGTCCATCGCCCGCGCGATGGGGCGCAAGTTCATCCGGATGTCGCTCGGCGGGATCCGGGACGAAGCCGAGATCCGGGGCCACCGGCGCACCTACGTGGGTGCCCTTCCCGGCCGCGTCCTCCAGAACATGAAGACCGCCGGAGAGACCAACCCGGTGTTCATGCTCGACGAGATCGACAAGGTCGGCGCGGACGTCCGCGGCGATCCCAGCTCCGCGCTGCTCGAGGTCCTCGACCCGGAGCAGAACAACAGCTTCTCCGATCACTACCTGGAGGTCCCCTACGACCTGTCCCGGGTGATCTTCATCACCACGGCGAACGTCGAGGACACGATCATCGCCCCGCTTCGGGACCGGATGGAGATCATCCGCCTCCCCGGCTACACCGAGGACGAGAAGATGCACATCGCGACCGGCTACCTCCTGCCCCGGCAGCTGAAGCAGCACGGGTTGGAGGATGGCCGCATGGTGATGGCCGACCTGGTCCTCAAGGAGCTCGTGCGGCGCTACACCCGCGAGGCGGGAGTCCGGAACCTCGAGCGTGAGATCGGGACGATCTGCCGCAAGGTCGCCCGCGCCATCGCCGAGGGACGAAGCGAGACCGTCGAGGTCACCCTCACCGACCTCGCCACCTACCTCGGCCCGGAGAAGTTCGACTTCGGTCTGGCGGAGGAAGAGGACCAGGTCGGCGCCGTCACCGGCGTCTCGGTCTCCGAGTACGGCGGCGACGTCCTCACCGTCGAGGCCACCGTCATCGACGGAAAGGATCAGGACTTCCTCCTCACCGGCCAGCTGGGGAAGGTCATGGAAGAGTCGGCGCGGGCCGCGCTCAGCTATGTCCGCGCGCACTACGCGGAGCTCGGGGTGCCCAAGGGGTTCTTCGAGGACCACGCGATGCACATCCACGTCCCGGCCGGCGCGATCCCGAAGGACGGTCCCTCCGCCGGGGTCACCATGGCCACGGCGATCACCTCCGCCCTCACCGGGCGCCGGGTCCACCGCGAGATCGCGATGACCGGCGAGATCACGCTCCGCGGCCGGGTCCTCCCGATCGGCGGGGTGAAGGAGAAGCTGCTCGCGGCGCACCGCGCCGGGATCAAGACCTTCATCCTCCCCGAGAAGAACCGGAAGGACCTGGTGGACGTGCCGAAGGAGGTCCTGGACACCGTGGACATCCACACCGTCTCCACGATCGACGAGGTCCTCAAGCTCGCGCTCCTTCCCGGGCCGGCGGTGACGCCGGCCCAGATCGAGGCGGCCCGTCCGGCGGCGGTGACCCCGCCGGCGAACTAGGACAGCGTCCGATGTCGCCGGTCGAGTTCAAGGACTACTACAAGACCCTCGGCGTGCCGAAGACGGCCACCGCCGAGGAGATCAAGAAGGCCTACCGGAAGCTCGCCCGGCAGTACCACCCCGACGTGAACAAGAAGCCCGAGGCGGAAAAGCGGTTCAAGGAATTGAACGAGGCGAACGAGGTCCTCGCCGATCCCGACAAGCGCAAGCGCTACGACCAGCTGGGCCCGGATTGGGCCCGCTACGCACCGGGGAGTGGCTTTCCCGGCGGGAACGGCACCGGCGCGAATGGCCGCACCCAGTGGACCTATTCCGGCACGCCCGGCGGCGCGAATCCCTTTGGCGATGACGCCGGATTCTCCGACTTCTTCCGCACGATCTTCGGCGACGGCTTCGAGTCGCAGCCGCGCCGGGGCGCCCGGACCAGAGCGCGGGCCGGCGGCGATGCCGAGCATGTCGTCGAGGTCAGCCTCCCCGAGGCGTGCAACGGCGCGGGTCGCACGCTCGAGCTGCGCGCGGAGGACGGGAAGACCCGGACGCTCGAGGTCCGGATCCCGGCCGGCGTTCGCGACGGTCAGCGCATCCGTCTGGCCGGTCAGGGCGGCCCGGGACAGGGCGGCGGTCCGAGCGGCGACCTGTACCTCAAGATCAGCGTGCGTCCGCACCCCTTCTTCACCCGCGACGGGGACGATCTTCGGGCGGAGCTCCCGGTGGCCCTGCATGAGGCGCTCCTGGGGGCCGAGGTCACGGTCCCGACGCTCAAGGGCCAGGTCTCTCTCCGGATCCCGCCGGAGACCCAGAACGGCCGGACCATCCGGCTCGCCGGACAGGGGCTTCCCCGCGCCGGGGGCGGCTCCGGTGACCTCTTCGTCACCGTCAAGGTCGTCCTTCCCACCAAGCTCACTGAGCGCGAGCGCGAGCTCGCCGCCACGCTGGCGGAGCGCGCTGACGATGTCCGCGCCCATCTTCTTTAGCGGAAGGAGCCGGTCATGATCGACCCGAACAAGCTCACCGAGAAGTCCCAGCAGGCGCTCGTGGCGGCGCAGGCCGCCGCGCGCGACTCCGGGCGTGCCCAGATCGATGTGGAAGACCTCTTTGCCGCGCTCCTCGACCAGTCCGGCGGCATCGTTGGCAGCGTCCTCGAGGCGCTCAGCGCCTCCCCCGCACAGCTGCGTGCGGCCATCGACGCCGACCTCGCGCGCCAGCCGCGGGTCTCCGGCAACGTCCAGATCGGCGCCACGCCGCGCCTCGGCCGCGTCCTGCAGCAGGCCCAGACCGAGGCGAGCGGACTGGGAGATGAATTCGTCTCGACCGAGCACCTTCTGCTCGCCATGGCGGGGGACGCGGGGTACACCGGCCAGGCGCTGCAGCGCGCGGGCGTGACCCGGGAGCGGGCCCTCCACGCGCTGCGTGACATCCGTGGGAATCAGCGGGTCACCGACCAGAACCCCGAGGAGAAGTACCAGGCCCTCGAGAAATACGGCCGCGATCTGACCGCGATGGCCCGGCAGAACAAGATCGACCCGGTCATCGGTCGCGACGAAGAGGTCCGAAGGGTGATCCAGGTCCTCTCGCGCAGGACGAAGAACAACCCGGTCCTCATCGGTGAGCCGGGGGTCGGCAAGACCGCGATCGTCGAAGGCCTGGCCCAGCGCATCGTCCGCGGCGATGTTCCCGAGGGCCTCAAGGACAAGCAGATCTTCGCGCTGGACATCGGCTCGCTTCTCGCCGGCGCGAAGTACCGGGGCGAGTTCGAGGAGCGCTTGAAGGCCGTGCTGAAGGAGATCACCTCCTCGGACGGGCGCATCATCCTGTTCATCGACGAGCTCCACACCGTGGTCGGCGCGGGCGCGGCGGAGGGCGCGGTGGACGCGGCGAATCTGCTCAAGCCCATGCTCGCGCGCGGTGAGCTGCATGCGATCGGCGCCACGACCCTGGACGAGTATCGGAAGCACATCGAAAAGGACGCTGCGCTCGAGCGCCGATTCCAACCGGTACGGGTCGGCGAGCCGTCGGTCGAGGACACGATCTCCATCCTTCGTGGCCTGCGCGAGCGGTACGAGGTCCACCATGGCGTACGGATCCTCGACAGCGCCCTCGTGGCCGCGGCCGTGCTGTCCGACCGCTATATCAGCGACCGGTTCCTGCCGGACAAGGCGATCGACCTGGTCGATGAGGCCGCGTCAAAGCTCCGGATGGAGATCGATTCGATGCCGGTCGAGCTGGACGAGGTCGACCGGCGCGTCCGCCAGCTCGAGATCGAGCGCGAGGCGCTGCGCAAGGAGACCGATGAGCCGAGCAAGGCGCGCCTGGAGAAGCTGGAGCGCGAGCTCGCCGATCACAAAGAGTCGAGCGCCGATCTGCGTGCTCACTGGGAGAAGGAAAAGGCCGCGATCGCGGTCATCCGCGAGCACAAGGCCAAGCTCGAGCAGGTGCGCGTGGATATCGAGACCGCGGAGCGCACCGCCGACTTCGCGAAGGCGGCGGAGCTGAAGTACAGCACCCTCGCCGCGCTCGACCGCGAGGTCGCGGGGGCCGAAGAGACGCTCCGCGAGCTCCAACGGGACCAGAAGATGCTCACCGAGGAGGTCACCCCGGAGGACGTCGCGCAGGTCGTGGGGAAGTGGACGGGGATCCCCGTGACGAAGCTCCTCGAGGGCGAGGTCAGCAAGCTCCTGCAGATGGAAACGCGGCTTCACGAGCGGGTCATCGGTCAGGACGAGGCGGTCACCGCCGTCGCGAACGCGGTCCGCCGCGCCCGCGCGGGGATGCAGGATCCCAACCGGCCGCTCGGATCATTCCTCTTCTGCGGCCCGACCGGGGTGGGAAAGACGCACCTCGCGAAGCTGCTGTCCGAGTCGCTGTTCGGCACCGCCGACCGCCTGGTGCGCC
>DATLEG010000192.1:0-2894 GCA_035525465.1 Saccharimonadales bacterium (SeqCode) | reverse complement strand
GAGGCGGCCCAGCGCGCGGCGGACGGCGCGATCCAGATCCACGGCGGCTATGGCTTCAGCGACGAGTTCCCGGTGGAGCGCTACTGGCGCGACGCCCGGGTCAACCGCCTCTACGAGGGAACGACCCAGATCCAGAAGCTCATCGTCGGCCGCTTCGCGACCGGGATCGACGCGATCTCGTGAGCGACGACGGGCGCGGAGCGAGCGGCATGGCCTGGGAGCCGACCGCGGAGGCGGTGCTCACCACGCTCGCGCGGATGGTGCCGGAGACGCTCCGGGCGCTCGCGAGCGCGGCGGCCCGAGACGAGAGCGAGGCGGTCGCCTCGGACCGCGAGGGGACGAGCGTCGGTCCGGACGATGTCATCCGTGGATGGATCCGGACGACCCCGCCGGAGCAGCGCAACGGCCTGGTCGCGATCATCGACGACCTCGGCTTCGATGTGGAGCCCTTTGCCGAGGACCTTCAGACCGAAGGTGATTGGCCGGAGGACGAGCCGGACTGAGCGGTGCCGGTCTTTCCTGTGACGGTCACGCCTCCGGCGTGATCTCGGCCGGCAGATGTGACCGTTCGCGACGCGCGAGGGCTTCGCCGATCGTTCCCGGAGCCGCCTCCATCGCCGCACTGAACGTTTCGCGCGCATCCTCGGTCGCGCCCGCGTCGCGGAGGGCGACCCCGCCCAGATAGCCGAGGAACGCGCGCTCCGCCGGGGCGAGGTCGTCCTCGCGATCTTCCGCGACGCGCAGCTCGCTCCGGACCGCGACGGAGTCGCCCCGCTGCGCCGCGGCGACCGCACGGAGCACCGCGGCCATCGCCGCCCGGGGCGGCGTCGTCGTGGGAAGGCCCGCCGCGACCGCGGCGCCGCGCGCCCGGTCGCCCCCCAGGGCCACGAGCTCGGCCCAGGCGAGCGCGAGCCGTACATCCGGATCAGCGGGAAGCAGCTCGGCCGCGCGCCGCGCATCCCCGGCCTTGTTCAGGGCGGCGTAGCTGGCGACGAGGGTCACCGCCAGCTCCCGGTCGCGCCGGAATGATGGCGCGGCCCGCTCCAGGAGGGTCGCGGCGGAGAGCGGGTCTCCGGCCGCGTACAACAGCCGGCCCGACGCGCGGGCGACCGCCGGGAGACCGGGAAAGCGGTCCAGGAGCGGTGCCAGGATGTCGCGCGCCGCGCCCAGGTCGCCACCCGCCAGCGCGGCATCCGCCTGACCGAGCGAGCGGACGAAGCGGGCGTGCCGGATGGCGTAGGCGAGCGTGCCGGAGGCGAACAGCGCGGCCGCCAGAAGGGCCACTGGCGCGGCCAGCGGGGTACGGAGCGCGTACAGCCCGACACCCACCAGGACCAGACCTACAGCAGCCAGCCAGACGGCGGCGATGGCCCGATGGCCACCCGGAGTGGACGGTCTCAGCACACCGGGCTTTTCCACACAAAACGCATCGTTCGGGCTTCCAGAGGCCTCTTATCCACCGTATTCAGGTGGTTATCCACAGGAGGGTCCGGTCCTCGCGGCCGGCAGTGTCCGCACAGCGTGCATCCCTTTAGGCGTCGGCAAGGAGACTGGCGGCGATCACGACGCGCTGGATCTCGCTCGTTCCCTCGTAGATCCGGTAGATCCGGGCGTCGCGATACGCGCGCTCGATCCAGAGCTCCCGCATGTAGCCCATGCCGCCGTGGATCTGGACCGCCGCATCGGCGACCCGGCCCAGATGCTCGGTGGCGAACAGCTTCGCCATGGCCGCCCGGGTCGTGACCCGCTCGCCTCGGTCAAGTCGCGCCGCGGCGTCGTGGACCATCAGCCGTGCGGCGTGGATCCCGATCGCGGCGTCGGCGAGCATCCACTGGATCGCCTGGTGCACCGCGATCGGCGCGCCGAACTGCTCACGCGATCTCGCGTAGGCGACCGACGCGTCAAGCAGGTGCTGCGCCGCGCCGACCGCGTGGGCCGCCAATCCGAGCCGGCCCTGATCGAGGGTCTGGAGAGCGATCCCGAACCCCTTGCCCTCCTCGCCGATCCGCTGCGACACCGGCACCCGAAGCTCCTGGAACCGCAGCTGCGCGGTCGTCGAGCCGTGCAGTCCCATCTTCTCGTCGTTCGGCCCGATCTCCAGGCCCGGGGCACCGCGCTCCACGACGAACGCGGTGATCCCCTTCGTCCCCGCGGCTCGGTCCACGGTGGCGAACACGGTGAAGAGATCCGCGATCGGGGCATTGGTGATGAAGGTCTTGGCTCCGTCGATCACGTACGCGTCGCCATCGCGTCGTGCCGTGGTCCGGAGCGCCCCGGCATCGCTTCCGGCACCCGGCTCTGAGAGGGCGTACGCCCCGATCTTCCGACCGGCGAGGATGTCCGGCAGGAAGCGCGCGCGGACCTCGTCCGGCCCACCGATCGCGATCGCGGTCCCGCACAGTCCGGCCGAACCGCCGATGACGTTCCAGATCGAGGCGTTCACCCGCGCGAGCTCTTCGACCGCGACGCAGTAGCCGAGCTTGCCGAAGCCCTGCCCGCCATCGCTTTCCGGGAACCCGATACCGAACAGTCCCATCCGGGCGAGCGAAGCGATGACGTCCGCCGGGATCCGATCGGTGCGCTCGATCTCGTCGGTGCGCGGGGCGAGCTGCTCCGCGACGAACGCGCGCACGCTCTGCTGGAGGAGGGCGAGGTCCTCCGGAAGATCGATCACCGGTCCCACCCGCGCGTGGCCGAGACGGCTGGCCCCGCCGGACGAGCGCGCTCGAGGACCTCGCGGATCGCCGGGGGGATCCGGACCGGCCGCTTCGTCGCCTGGTCGAGCATCACCTGGATGGTGCGCGCCTCGGCGCACCGGAGTCCATCCGCCCGATCAAAGGCGTAGTCGAAGGCCCACGAGGAGCGGCGGATCTCCCCGACCCGGACCCGGATGT
>DATLEG010000190.1:0-6372 GCA_035525465.1 Saccharimonadales bacterium (SeqCode) | reverse complement strand
GTCGGCAGCGCGGCCGCGACCGTCATCTTCAGTGCGTTCGACGGAGCGGCGCCAAGCACCGTGGCGCTCCCGCCGGCCGTCGCCGTCACCGCGAAGCCGGACGGGTCGGAGCTCTATCTGCTCGACCCGACCGGCTCGGTGCACGTGATCAATGCGATCTCCGGCGTGGAGTCAAAGAGCTATCCCGCGGTCGCGGTGGAGCGGGCGATCGCCTACGCCCAGGGTCCGCACGCGCTCATCCTCGCGCGGGCCGGAGAGCCGGTCCTCGACCTGATCGACGTCGAGGATGGCCATCGTGACCAGGTCCCACTCGGGAATGCCCGGACCGGCGTGTTCGCCGCGGGCGCGACCGCGCTCGCGACGGTCCCGCGGACGGACTTCGTCTACGCGGTCGCCGACGGGCGGGTCGTCGTCGTTGACCCGCACGGTCTCTCACCGTTCGCCTCGATCGCCGTGGGGGACCGGACGCTGCTCGGGGTCGACGGCACCGGCGACACCGTCATCGTGGCCGGTGGGGCCGCACCGTGGGCGCTCATCGACAGCGGGCGTCACGCGCTCGCCTGGCGGCTCCCCGGGGTCGTCGCCGCGTCGCTGCTCGCGTTCATGCTCGTCCTGCTCGCGCGACGCCTTTTCGCCTCACGCCTGCTGCCGGTGCTCGTCGGGCTCATGGTCGTCATCGACGGATCGATGTTCGCGCAGGCGCGGATCGGGATGAACGACACCTACGTCGCGCTGTTCATCGTGTCGGGGTGGTACTTCATCGTCGCCGCCCACCGGCCGCGCCTGTCCCGCACCGCGGATCTGCTCATCGCCGGTGCGCTCCTCGGGCTCGGGGCGGCGTCGAAGTGGGCGGCGTTCTACACCCTCGCCGGTGTGCTGCTCGCGTCGCTCGCGGTGACCGCCTACAGCTACGCCAAGGGCCGCACGGGATCCGGAGGCCCCCTGGATCTGCTCGCCGGGCGGGGGCGGAACGCGGCGCTCCTGTTCGTGTCATTCGCGGTCGTCCCGCTCGCGATCTACTGGGCAAGCTATCTCCAGTGGTTCGGCGGTCCCACCGCACCGTATGGCTGGGATCTGATCGAGCTCACCAGGCAGATGTACTGGTACCACTCCGGCCTGACGTCGCCGCATCCGGCCGCGTCACCCTGGTGGAGCTGGCCGCTCGTCCTGAAGCCGGTGTATTGGTACTACGGCCAGTCCGAGGGCACGAACAACGCCTACATCTACGACGCGGGGAACATCGTGCTGTTCTGGGGCGCGCTCGCCGCCACGGCGTGGTGCGGGATCGCCGCGGTGCGTGCCCGCTCGGTCACCCTCGGGTTCGCGGTGTTCGCGCTGCTCGCGCAGTACGTCGCGTGGATCCCGATCAGCCGGGTCCTGTTCTTCTATCACTTCTACACCGCGCTCCCGTTCTACCTTCTGGCCCTCGCCGTGGCGCTGGTCGCGCTCTGGGAGATCGGTCGGTCCCGGTGGGTGGTCGGCTATCTCGGGCTTGCCGCCGCGGCGTTCGTGTTCTTCTACCCGTTCGTGTCCGGTCAGCCGGTGCCGGCCCAGCAGGCCGCGATGTTCTTCGTGCTGCCGACCTGGCAGTACGACTGCCAGTTCTATCCCTCGTTCGTCTGCCCGCTGAGCGGGCCGAACGACATCCCGCTCTTCGCCATCGCCGGCCGGCTCGCGTTCGCGGGGGTCATCGGAACGCTCGCCGCCACGGCCTTCCTGGTCGCGCGGTCGCCCCACGGGGCGCTCGCGGTGGCCCGAAGCGGCCTAGGGCGCGCTCGGGATCGGGCTCGCCACCGGACCGACTGACGGGCCGGGCCCGGGCGCGACGCCGGGCACGATCCCGGGCGTGGTGCCGATGACCGCCGCGGTGAGGGCCCCGGCGACGCCGACGATGAGCAGACCGACCAGGATCGCGGTGCCGATGTTGGCCCGCGCCGCGCCGGTCCCGCGGGCGGGGTAGATGAGGACGGTGACGTTGTCCTGGCCCCCGCGGTCGTTCGCCAGCGCGACGAGCTCCTCCGCCGCGCGAGAGGGGTCGCTTCCGGAGGCGCGCGCGGCGATCTCGGCGTCGGACACGTTGCGGGTCAGGCCGTCGGAGCACAACACCAACCGATCACCCGGCTGCAGGGTCTCGACGAAGATGTCGGGCTGCACGCCGCGGGCGTCCCCCACGAACCGCGTGATCGAGCTTGCCGGGCCGCCGGCATGGTCCGTCGTGATCTGCCGCGACGATCCCCGCCGGATGAGGTAGGCGCGGCTGTCGCCGATGTTGGCCACGCAGGCCTCGCGGCCGCGGATCGCCACGGCGACCAGGGTCGAGGCGGCCTGGGGGTGGCCGAGCTCGGCGCCGCGGCGGAGGACCGCGTCGTTCGCGCGCTGGACCGCGTTCGCCAGCGCGGTCCGAGCGCTCTCCTTCGTCCGGGGCGCGGCGAACGACGACGCGAGGGTCTCCACGGCGACCGAGCTCGCGATCTCTCCGCCCGACGTTCCGCCCACGCCGTCCGCCACCGCGAGGAGCACCGTCCGCGCATATCGGCGCGCGAGCCAGCGGTCCTCGTTGCCCTCACGCACGCGGCCGGTGTCGCTGCGCGCGACGGCCGGATCAGTCCTCAACTTTCTTCGTACAGTCCTTTCCCGGGACGTAAGTGAGCGCCACCCGTGCACCGCGGGCGATCGCGGATCCGGCCGCAGGGTCCTGGCGCCCCACGGTGCAGGGCGGGCCGGGGAGCGCAGCATCGAAATTCCAGGCGACCTGGTAGCCGGAGGCGACGAGCGAGCGGATCGCCTCATCGAGCTTCAGGCCGGTCACGCGAGGCGTCCCGCCCGTGCCCGCGGCGGTGGCCGCCGCCGGCGGCGGGGCGGCGGGTGTGGCCGCCGTGGGGAAGCGGGTGAAGAACAGCGCGACCGCGATGAGCACCAGGAGCACCAGCCCGAGCGCGATGAGGCTGTCGAATCGCGGGAGCCGGAATCCGCCCCCCGCGGGGAACAGGACACGGACGCCCGTCGCGCCGCCCCGGGCGAGCGGGAGGATCCGGTCGGCGATGCCGCCACGTGATGCCTCGGAGAGCGCCTCGGCAAAGGCACCGGCGCTCGCGTAGCGGTCCGCGGGATCACGGGCCAGTGCCTGCGCGATGACCGGCGCGACCCGGGCGGGGAGGTCGCTTCGCACGGCCGCGATCGAGGGAGCCTGGTCGGACAGGCGGTCGCGCAGGAGATCCTCGGTCTCGACGCCGGCGTACGCCGGCCGGCCGGCAAGGAGCTCGAAGGCGACCAGGGCCAGGCTGTACACATCGCTGCGGGGGGTGGGAGCCTGACCCTCGATCCGCTCGGGAGCGATGTAGCGGGCGGTCCCGACGAGCTCGCGCTCCGCCGCTCCGCGCGCCGCTCGCGCGATCCCGAAGTCCGTCAGCTTGGCCACGCCATCGTCGGTGACGATGACGTTCGCCGGCTTCACGTCGCAGTGCACCATCCCCGCGCGGTGGGTCGCATCGAGCGCCGACCCGATCTGGCTCACCAGCCCGGCAGCCTCCGACGGGGGGAGCGGACCGCGTGCCGCGATGCTGTCGCGAAGGGTCTTCCCCCGGACATGCTCCATGACGATGAACGCGTCGTCGCCGTCCTGACCCTCGTCGTACACGGTGACGATGTTCGGATGCGTGACCGCGGCAGCGCGCTTCGCCTCATCGGTGAAGCGCTCGCGGAAGGCCGCGTCGACCTCGGCCCCGAGGATCTTCACCGCCACATCGCGGCCGAGGCGGATGTCCCGTGCCCGCCAGACCTCGGCGGTCCCGCCGGAGTCGATCCGGCTGATGAGCTGATAGCGCTCGGCCACCAGGCGGCCGCCGCCGATCACCTCGGTCCGATCCATGGTCACGGACCTAGACCACGCAACAACGGTGCCGTGCGGTCAGGCGAGCGCCACCAGGGCCGCCAGGGCGCCCTCATAGATGCTGTCGCTCCGGGCGATGGTCAGCTCCTCGCCCAACAGATCGCTCACCTCGGGGCGGCGGAGCGCGACGATGCGCGAAGCGACCGTGGCCCCGTCGATCACGACGCTCGTTCCGGCATGGGTCTCACCGATCCGCTTGATCACGAATTCCGCCTGCCGTCCTCCGGCAGCTGCCTGGAGCCGGAGGCCGGAGAGATCTCCCTCTTCCATGCCACGCTCGAAGCGCGGGCGCACCCGCATCCGGACCAGCTCGGCTGCCGGATCGGCACCCACCTCACCGCGGGCCATCGCGAAGAGCAGACCGCCGGCCTCCGATGGCGCGAGCCGCTCCACGGCCCGCCAGCCAAGTCGCGAGGCGAGCCACCCGGCGAAGAGCAGCGCCTGCGAGGGGTGGATCTCCCGTCCGTCGGCATCCACCGCGAAGCCCACCCGCACCCCGGTGATCCCGTCGAGGAACGGTCGCCAGGCGGGGACATCGAAGAACTGCGCGACGAGGTCACGCCAGGGGGTGAGGCGGGTCCAGTTGAAGTCGGTGACGCCGTACCGCCCGTGCCCGTTCCGCGCCACCGCCGCGATCTCCGGAAGCGTGCGGTCCGGCCGCGCGAAATCGGCGGAGTCGACGATGAGCCGATCGGCACGGGCCAGGAGCGCATCGAAATGCGGCGCCTGCAGCGGCGGGGTCCCGGTCCACCACAGGAAGACCGGCAGGTCGGGAAGCAGGAGGGGAATGACCGCGCTCGCCAGGCGCGCGTCGGCGTCCCCCCGCGCCCGGATGAGGACCTGCTCGTACGACACCGCCTCAGCGGGCGCCGAACCGGCAAGGCGGCAATACAGATCGAGCTCGCCGCCGCCGGACCCGCGCTCGCGGTCGGCGAGGATGACGGCCGCGCGGGAGGGGTGGCGGATCGCCAGGTCGGCGATCGTGCGTGCGGCCCGCCGGGCGTGGGCCTCGCGCGTCGCGAAGACCACCAGATTGAGCACCGAGGCGCGGGCGACCGGCACACCGAGCTCGCGAGAGTGCGCGCCCCGCGACCGGCGCAGGCGCGCGAGCTCGTGCTCGATCCCGCCGATGCCGCTGGCCCGTGCCCCCCAGACCGAGGCATCCACCGGCGCGGCGGTCCTGCCCGCGCCGGTGCCTAGGGCTTCCGCCACGCGCGTCCGTCCCGGCCGATGAGCAGGTCGGCCTCGGTCGGCCCCCAGGTCCCACCGGCGTACCCGGGCAGGTCAGCGCCCGAGCTCTGCCAGCCAGCCGCGATGGGATCGACGAAGCGCCAGGCCTGCTCGACCTCGTCCTGCCGGGTGAACAGCGTCGGATCGCCCCGGAGCGCATCGGTGATGAGCGTCTCGTACGCGTCGGGGGCGTCGACCATGAACGACGCGCCATGCACGAAGTCCATGTTCACGCTGCGGATCCGGATCCCCTGCACCGGCACCTTCGCACCGAACTTGAGCGAGATGCCCTCATCCGGCTGGATCCGCAGGACGAGCGCGTTCGGCTCAAGGCCCGCGCTGGCCTCGCGGCTGAACAGCTGATGCGGGGCGACCCGGAATTGGATCGCGATCTCGGTCGCGCGCTTGGGCAGGCGCTTTCCGGTCCGGAGGTAGAACGGCGTCCCCTCCCAGCGCCAGTTGTCGACGAAGCACTTGATCGCGACATAGGTCTCCGTCTCGGAGGTGGCCGCGATATGGTCCTCGCCCCGGTACTCCCCGACCGGCGCTCCTTCGATATACCCGCGGCCGTACTGGCCGCGCACCACGTTGTCGGCGAGCTGGTCCCCGACCGGCCGGAGCGCCCGGAGCACCTTCACCTTCTCATCACGGACGGCGTTCGCGTCGAACGCCGCGGGCGGCTCCATCGCGACCAGCGCGAGCAGCTGGAGCAGATGGTTCTGGACGATGTCCCGGAGGGCCCCCGAGCGCTCGTAGTACTCGCCCCGCTCCTCGACCCCGATGGACTCGGCCACCGTGATCTGGACGTGATCGACGTACTGGCGGCTCCAGACCGGCTCGAAGATGCTGTTCGCGAAGCGGAGCACGAGGATGTTCTGCACGGTCTCCTTGCCGAGGTAATGGTCGATCCGGAAGATGTCGTCCTCACGGAAGACCTCATGCAGCCGCGCGCTGAGCGCCACCGCGCTCGCCAGATCGTGACCGAACGGCTTTTCGATGACGATCCGTGCCGCCCCCCCGGCCTCCGCGAGGCGATGGGCCTTGAGCGAGCTGATGATCGGCTCGTAGGCCGCGGGCGGTGTCGCGAGGTAGAAGAGCCGGTTCCCGTGCGTGCCGAGCGAACGATCGAGCCCCTCGAGCTTCTCCCGCAGGGCCTCGTATCCGGCGTCGTCGGCCGTCGACACGTAGTGGACCTTCTCGGCGAAGCTCTCCCAGACCTCTTCATTGATCGGCAGGGTGCGGCTGAATCGCCC
>DATLEG010000181.1:0-5764 GCA_035525465.1 Saccharimonadales bacterium (SeqCode) | reverse complement strand
GGACGCGCCTGACCGGATCGGTCGACGGGGAGCGCGTCACGAGAGCTTGTCCAGACCGGCGAAGCTCGCCATGAGCTTCTTCACGCCCTTACTCGGGAAGGCGACGGTCACCTCTTCATCGTCGACTCGCGGAGTGCTCGTCACCACGATCCCCTCGCCGAAGGAGGCGTGCCGGACCTTGTCGCCGGCCCGGAAGCGCGTCTGCCCGCCGGCCGCGGTGCGGGCGGCGCGATTCACCTGGGCGATCGTGGGCTCACGCCCGCCCCAGTCCGCGGAGAGCCCGGCAAAGGCTCCTGCGCGCCGCTCGGTGCGCCGCTCGTCGTAGCGCGCGCGCCCACGCTCCCAATCGAGATCCTCCCAGATGTCGCGCTCCTCGGTCTCGATCTTCCCCCGGATCTCCACGCCCTCGCGCGGGAGCTCGAGCAGGAAGCGGGACGGCGGATTCTCGTTCGTGCGGCCGAACAGCATCCGGCGCTTGGCGTAGGTGAGGTAGCAGCGCTGCATCGCGCGGGTGATGCCGACATAGCAGAGCCGGCGCTCCTCTTCGAGCTGCGGCTCATCGTCGAGCGATCGCTTGTGCGGGAACACCGACTCCTCCATCCCGGTGAGGAAGACGACCGGGAACTCCAGGCCCTTCACCGCGTGGAGCGTGATGAGCGTCGCCGCCGGCTTGGCCTCGGCCAGCTCGTCCACGTCGGACACCAGGGCGACCTCCTCGAGGAACGAGGCGAGCTGCTCCTCGCGGGGCAGGCCGATGAACTCCTGCGCGAGGCTCCGCACCTCGAGAACGTTCGCGAGGCGCTCCTCGCCCTCATCGGTCCCATCCTTGAGATAGGCCCCGTACCCGGTGGCGCTGATCACCTCGTCCACGATCTCCGGGAGGTCACGAAGGTCGAGCTCGTCGCGGATCCGCGCGATCGTCCGGCCGAACGCCGCCATCGCCGCGGCCTGGCGCTTCGGGATCGCGCTCCCCTGCTCCGCCTGGATGAGCGCGTCGACCGGCGTGAGCGTGCGCGCGCGGGCGAAGGCCAGGAGCTCGCTCTGCCCCTTGGGTCCGATGCCGCGGGGGGGCACATTGAGGATCCGGCCCAGGGCGACCGTATCCACCGGATTGCGCAGGATCCGGAGATAGGCGAGGACGTCCTTCACCTCGCGGCGGCTATAGAAGGACACGCCCCCCACGACCTGGTAGGCGAGCCCGAAGCCGCGGAAGACATCCTCGATCGCCCGCGACTGCGCGTTGGTCCGGTAGAGCACCGCGACGTCCTTCGCGCCGCTCACGGTGCCATCGCGCCGGAGCTTTTCGATCTCTCGGGCGACGAGCTCGGCCTCGTGGTGCTGGTCGTGGGCCTCGATGACGACCACCGCGCTGCCGCCCTGCTTCTCGGTCCAGAGCTTCTTTTCCTTGCGCGCGGCGTTGTTCCGCACCACGGCGTGCGCGGCATCGAGGATCCGCTGGGTGCTGCGGTAGTTCTGCTCCAGCTTCACGACCGTGGCATTCGGGTAGTCGCGCTCGAAATCGAGGATGTTCCGCACATCCGCACCGCGCCAGGAGAACACCGACTGATCGTCGTCACCCACGACACAGAGGTTCTGCCGGAATCCGGCGAGATACCGCAGCAGCGCGTACTGCGCGCGGTTGGTGTCCTGGTATTCGTCGACGAGGATGTGCCCGAACCGGTCCTGCCAGACCTCCAGGGCCCGGTCGCTCGTCTCGAACAGCCGGTTGGGCAGAACGAGGAGATCGTCGAAGTCCACCGCGTTGTTCTCACGGAGGAGCGCCTCGTACCGGGGCCAGACGAGCGCCGCGACCCGGTCCAGCTGGCTCTTCGCGTCGTTCGCCAGATCGGCGCTCGCCCGCAGCTCGTTCTTCGCCCCGGAGATCGCGTTCCCGATCGCCCCCGGGCTGAACAGCTTCTCGCTGAAGCCGCCATCGGCCATCGCCTGGCGCAGGAGCACCCGCTGGTCGCCCTCGTCGTAGATCGCGAAACCGCGGTCCAGTCCCACGCTCGCCCCCTCGCGCCGCAGGAGCCGGGCGCAGAACCCGTGGAACGTGCCGATCCAAAGGTCGGCGAGCGCGGGCTCACCGATGAGCCGACCGAGGCGCCCCTTCATCTCCTTTGAGGCCTTGTTCGTGAAGGTCACCGCGAGGATCGCCCGCGGCGGCACGCCCAGATCACGGATCAGGAAGGCGATCCGGTGGGTCAGGACGCGCGTCTTCCCCGACCCGGCGCCGGCGAGGATGAGGAGCGGCCCGGCGCCGTGCGTGACCGCGGCGCGCTGCTCGGGATTCAGCCCGTCAAGGATCGCGTCGCTCATGGCTTGATGGTGGCAGATGTGGAGAACCGCCGAAAACGGTGGACAAGGTCGCGGCCGCGACGAAGACTTCTGTGGATAAGGCCCTTTCACCGGTCGCCCGCGGACCGTAGATTCGCTCACGTCCCGAGGGGCGGTCGCCCGGAGGAACGGCCCGAGATCACATCAAGGAGCCCGTTCCGCTGGCGACAGTTCCTCGGGACGTTTCGTTGTCCGCGGCAGGGCGCTGCGTAGGGGCGGCGTCGTCAGCGGTCGAACGGCCGCGATCCGCCCGGAGTGGACGGAGCGTGGACAAGTCGCCGCGGCGGTGGACAACATCGCCTCAGCGGGCCGCGAAATCGTGGATAAAGCGCTTCCCTGACCGGTCGGTGCGGGCTATGGTTCATCTCGTCCCGAGGGGTCTGCCAAGAGGACGGGTTCCGGAGATTCCATCAACGGAGCTGGTCCTCGGGAGCGCAACCGGAGATAGCATCAATGGCGGTCCGAGAGGATATCGAGGATCGGCTCCACGGCCAGGCCGCAGTGCTTCGAAGCTGCGGCAGGGCACGTCGGTAGATCGCTCGGGACGCTTTTTGTGTTCGGCTGAACGGGGGTCTTCCGCCGCCAGGCGGTGCCCGCATCCTATTTGAAGGTGTCTCCCGCGGGCCGGCGGTCCGCGCCTATTTGAAGGTGTCTCCCGCGGGCCGGCGGTCCGCGCATCCGGAAACGTTCCCTCTGCGTACAGTCTCTGGATGACCGCCCTCCAAGAGCCCGCGGAGAGCGCCCTGCTCTCGGATGACGCCGTCATGGCGGCCCTCGCGGCGCGCGATCTCACCGCACTGGCCACCCTGTATGACCGGTATGGACGCTTGGCGTACGCGCTCGCCTACCGGATCCTGGGCGAGAGCGCCGGCGCTGAGGACGTGGTCCATGACGCGTTCCTCTCGGCCTGGCGGGGCGCCACCACCTACCGCCGCGAGCGCGGGAATGCGCGGGGCTGGCTGCTCTCGATCGTCCACCACCGGGCGGTCGACGTCCTGCGGCGCAAGACGGCGTTCCGGCCGGCACCGCTGGAGGCGGCCGAGCGTCGCCCCTCGGACGAGGACACCGCGGTCAGCGCCGAGCGGAACGTCGAGCAGCAGGGGGTCCGCCGGGCGCTCCTCGGTCTTCCCGAGGCGCAGCGCCGGACGATCGAGCTCGCGTACTTCGGGGGCTACACCCACGCCGAGCTCGCGGAGCTCATGGGCGTACCGCTTGGCACGGTGAAGGGCCGGATGCGGATCGGTCTCCAGAAGCTCCGCCGCGTGCTGGAGGCGACGCACTGATGGACCCCCACGTGACCGACGACCTTGAGCTCTACGCCCTGGGCGCGCTCGCCGAGCCGGCATCCGCGCGGATCGCCGCGCATCTCGCGGAGTGCCCGGCCTGCCGCGCGCAGGCTGCGGACCTGGCGGGGATCGTGGAGGCGCTCGCCGGCACCCTGCCCGGCCGCGAGCCACCGGCCGCGCTTCGCTCGCGCATCCTGGCCTCGGCGCGCGACGATACCGCCGTCGCGTCGCCGCGCCGACACGTTGCCTGGGCGGTGCGGGCGCGACGCGCGGCACCGGTCCTGGCCCTCGCGGCCGCGGTGGCGCTGCTGCTCGGCATCGATGTCCTCAACGTGTCGCAGCTGCGGGCCGCGGAGGCCGAGCGGGCCGACCACACCGCGACCCTCGACAAGGTCTCCCGCGGCGGGAAGGCCTGGTACATGGCCGGGCTCGAGCGCTGGACCGGATCTGGCGGCACGCTCTTCGCTCCGGGGGCGGCGAACACGGCGCCGTTCGTCGTGTTCCACGACCTGCAGGCCGCCCCGGCGGGAAGCCTCTACACGCTCTGGCTCGTGGACGCCGACGGCACCTGGGTCCGTGGCGCGAACTTCACGCCGAACGGGCGGATCGTCCAGACCGTGGAGCTCGATGTGCCGGTCGCCGGATTCGAGCGCTGCGCCCTCACCCTCGAAACGCGCGCCCAGGGGAAGCGCGAGGGGCCGGTGGTGATGCAGTCCCGGCTCGCGCCGCCGGCGGCGCAATAGGAAAGGCCCCCGGCTTTCGCCGGGGGCCTTCAGGAACTGCGTGGGTCTCGGTTAATAGTCCATCCCGCCGCCCGGGGGCATCCCGGCGCCGGCCTTTTCCTTTTCGGGAAGGTCGGTGATGAGGGCCTCGGTGGTCAGGATCATCGCCGCGACCGACGCGCCGTTCTCGAGGGCGGAGCGTGTCACCTTGGCCGGGTCGATGATGCCGGCCTTGTTCAGGTCGACGATCTCGTTGGCCATGACGTCGTAGCCCCAGGTGCCCGACTTGGACTCCTTCTGCTTGCGACGGACCGCCTCGAGCATGACCGCGCCGTCCTGCCCGGCGTTGGTGCAGAGCTGGCGGAAGGGCTCCTCGAGGGCCCGGCGGAGGATGTTCACGCCGGTCTTCTCGTCGCCTTCGGCCTGAACGGTGTCCAGGGCCTTCACGGCGTTGAGCAGGGCGACCTCGCCACCGGGGAGGATCCCCTCTTCAACGGCCGCACGGGCCGCCGAGAGCGCGTCCTCGACGCGGTGCTTCTTTTCCTTGAGCTCGATCTCGGTGGCCGCGCCGACCTTGATCACGGCGACGCCGCCGGCGAGCTTGGCGAGACGCTCGTTCAGCTTCTCCTTGTCGAAGTCGCTGGTGGTCTCCTCGATGAGGGCCTTGATCTGCTTGACCCGGGCGAGGATCGCGTCCTGAGCGCCGTGGCCCTCGACGAACGTGGTCTCGTCCTTGGTCGAGGTGACGCGGCGGGCACGGCCGAGGTCGGCGACGGTGGTCGAGTCAAGCTTGCGACCGACCTCCTCGCTGATGACCTTGCCGCCGGAGAGGATCGCGATGTCCTCGAGCATCGCCTTGCGGCGGTCACCGAAGCCCGGTGCCTTCACCGCGAGGACGTTGATCGTGCCGCGGAGCTTGTTCACGACGAGCGTCGCGAGAGCCTCGCCGTCGACGTCCTCGGCCACGATGACGAAGTTCTTGCTGACCTGCACGAGCTTCTCGAGGACCGGGAGGATGTCGGTGATCGCGGAGATCTTCTTGTCGGTGATGAGGATGTAAGCATCCTCGATGACCGCTTCCATGCGGTCGGCGTTCGTGACGAAGTACTGCGAGAGGTAGCCGCGATCGATCTGCATCCCCTCGACGTATTCCTTCTCGAACTCGAGACCCTTGGACTCCTCGACGGTGATGACGCCGTCGCGGCCGACCTTCTCGTGGACCTCGGCGATGAGCTCGCCGATGTCCTTGTCCGCGGCGGAGATCCCGGCGATGTGCGCGATCTCCTCACGGCCCTTGATCTCGGTCGCCTGTGCCTTGATCTCCGCGACGACCGCGGCGACGCCCTTCTAGTGGCCCCGCTTGAGCATCATCGGGTTGGCGCCGGCGGCGATGTTCCGCAGTCCTTCGTGGACGATCGC
>DATLEG010000179.1:0-2428 GCA_035525465.1 Saccharimonadales bacterium (SeqCode) | reverse complement strand
ACCTTCGATCTCATCGACCGGCAGGGACTGCTGGCGCTCGCGGAACTCGGCGCGTCCGCGCTCAGGAACGCCGCGGTCCGCGCTGATCGCGAGCGTCGCATCCAGCGCCTCGGCGCGCTGAACGATCTGGCTGCGAAGACCGCGCTGGTCCACGACCCAATGGCGATCGTCGCGCTCGCCCACCGGGCCCTTGGTGCCCTCGTCGCGTTCGACGCGTTCTACATCGCGCGGTACGACGCGCAGCGACGGCTGTTCGACTTCCTGATCGAGACGGATGGAGAGCAGCGGCGGGAAGGGGAGTCGTTCCGCCCGCTCGGCACCGGCCCGACCAGTCAGGTCATCCTCACCGGCGAGCCGTACGTGGCCCGCACCACGGACGACGCGGTGCAACAGCGCGGCAGGATGTACGGCGACGAAGCGCGGACGAGCGCGTCGGCGATCCACGTGCCGATGAAGATCGGCGGTGAGACGATCGGTGTGGTCTCGGCGCAGGCGTACCGACCGAACGCGTTCGATGGCGAGGACGTCGCCATCCTCCAGTCGTTCGGCAACCTCATCGCCTCGGCCTTCGAGAACGCCGGTCACCACGCCCGGCAGCGCGAGCTCTACCTGGCCTCAGTGCGCGCCCTCGCCGCCGCGGTCGACGCGCGTGATCCCTACACCCGGAGTCACTCCGCTCGCGTCTCCGCGCTCTCCCGGATCATCGCGATCGAGATGCAGCTGTCTCCGGATAAGATCCGTCGGGTGCAGCTGTCCGCGCTGCTGCACGACATCGGGAAGATCGGCATCCCGGATGCGATCCTGAACAAGCCGTCGTCCCTCACCCCCGAGGAGTGGGTGATCATGAAGACCCACTCGGCGCTCGGCGGCGCCATCCTCGCGGCGGTCGAGCCGCTCGCCGAGCTTGTCCCGATCGTCCGCTCGCACCACGAGCGCTACGACGGCGGGGGCTATCCGGACGGCCTTGCCGGATCGGCCGTCCCGCTCGGGGCCTACATCGTCCAGGCCGCCGACGCGTACGAGGTCATCGTCAGCAAGCGGGCCTACAAGGCCGCGCAGAGCATCGACCATGCCGTCTCCGAGCTCCAACGCTGCAGCGGCTCGCAATTCCATCCCGACGTCGTGCTCGCGTTCCTGCGGGTGATCGAGCGCGACCGCCGTGCGGGCAGCGTCCGCCTCAGCGACGTCGGGGCGATGCTGCAAGAGGACATCGACGACGTCCCCGGCCCGGGGGCCCTGGTCGAGCGGATGGCCGCGTCATCCCAGACCCATGCGCGTCAGCTCGCGATCCTGCAGCGCCTCGCATCCGAGATCAGCGCCGTGCTCGACATCGACGAGCTCGCGATCCGGCTGCTCCGGATCATCTGCGACGCGATGGGCCAGGACAATGGCTTCCTCCTCACCGTCGGCCCGGCGGGGGAGCTGGTGGTCCGCGCCGCCGTGGGGCCGTCGGTGGAGTATCTCGGGCAAACGCTTGCCCAGGGGACCGGGATCAGCGCCTGGGTCATCCAGTACGGCCGCCTGCAGAACGTCCCTGATGTGCAGAGCGATACGCGCTACGTCGGCCCGCCGGACGTGCGGTCGGCCCTGGTCGTCCCCCTGCGGAGCGGGGACGAGCGCGTTGGCGCCATCGGGATCGAGAGTCCGCGCCTGGCCGCCTTCACCGCCCAGGACGAGGCCCTGCTGACCGCGGTCTCACACCAGGTCGCGGCGGCGGTGCGGGTCGCGCGGCTGCATCAGGCGGCAAAGACCGCTGCCGCCACGGACCCCCTCACCGGCCTTCCGAACCGTCGGGTGTTCTTCGAGCACCTGGCCGAGGGCCTCCGCCTCGCGGAGCGCGACGCGGCCGCGCTTTCGGTCGCGATGATCGACGCGAACGGCTTGAAGCAGCTCAATGACGAGCACGGCCACGCCGCCGGTGACGCCGCGCTGCGGCGTATCGGCGAGATCCTGTCGGGCGGCGTCCGGGGGGATGATCTCGTTGCCCGGATCGGCGGCGATGAGTTCGCGGTCGTCTTCCCCGGTGCACCGCTCCTTGCCGCCGAGCGGATCATGCGCCGGCTCGCGGACGAGATCGCCCGCGGCGTGACCGCGGCGGGCCACCCCCTGCCGACGATCGCCTGGGGGATCGCGCCGGCACCACCAGCGGCCACCACGGTCGACGCGCTGGTGGACGACGCGGATCGCGCGATGTACCGGCAGAAGCAGCTCGGCCGCCAGCGGGCCTCGGGCGGGACCGCGTCCTAGTCGCGTCCGGCACCTGACGCGGGGGGACACGAGCCGGGCCTCCGGTTCGGTAGACTTCGGTCGAGATCGGTAGCGACCGCAGAGGGGGTAGCCGACCCGGATGGCGACCACGACCGAGCCGGCACCGAACGCGGTCACCGCCTATCGCGGCAAGAACTTCGAGCCCTCCGCGGTGGAGACG
>DATLEG010000167.1:0-5571 GCA_035525465.1 Saccharimonadales bacterium (SeqCode) | reverse complement strand
CCGCGCCAGGTCGTCAGGGTCTTCCATCCAGGGTCGAAGGCCGCTTCGGTCGCGGCGGTGCTCGGGATCGGGTAGGGGAGCCAGAACTCGCGCTCGTTCAGCAGATGCTCATCGATGAGCCGCTTTGCCATCCCCGGATCGAGGTCGGGCAGGATGAGCGGGAACAGGACGGCGAAGGTGAGCACTTTCGCCGGCCGCTCGGCGGATCCGGCGAGGTCCCAGAACACCCCGCCCTGCGGATCCCAGCATTTCTGCTCGAGCGCCCGGGTGACCCGGGTCGCGCGGTCCTCGAACTCCCGGGCCTCGAGCTCGGTGTATCCCGCGGCGCGGCAGAGCGGTCCGAGGCGGCGCAGCCCGTCGGCATAGATCGAATTCACCATGACGTCCTCCCAGAGGAACCGGTCCAGCGTGAGGATCCGGGCCGGGTCGCCGCGGTGTGGCTCGTAGTCGGCGAAGAGCGCATCCATCGACCGGGTGAGCGTGGGGAGGGTGTCCTCGGGCGGCTGTGACGGCACGCCCATCACCGCGTCGTACTTCGGGCTCGCGTCGAGCCCGGACTCGTCGGGCTGGATCGTGGCGATGAGGTGATCGTCGTCCGGGTCCCGGTAGGCCTTCCACCAGCGGAAGAAGCGCAGCGTTGCCGGCAGCACCTCGCGCAGGAAGGCGAGGTCCCCTGTGGCCGCATAGACCTGGTGGATCGCGCGCGCGAGGACCGGCGGCTGGCTGATCGAGGTGTAGTACGGGTGCAGCAGGGTGATCGAATACTCCGCCAGCGCCCGCTCGTGGGCGCTCTTCTCCCAGAGGAGCATGTGCGGGATGAAGCCGTTGGGCTGCGCCCCCTGCAGCAGGCAGCGGAGCTCCTGTTTCGCGAGGTCGGGGTCGACGTGGATGAGGGCGCACGCGTGAAAGGCGCTGTCCCAGAGCCATTGGAACGGGTAGGTGGCCCCCGAGGGGCAGACGAAGTCGTAGCGCATCCCGTCCCAATCCGAGGTGCCGGCCTGGCGGTTCTTCGCAAGGACCCGGCGGGCGTCCGCGGCGACCCTGCGTGTGTCCACGGTCACCGCGGCATTATCGCGAAAAGCTCGCCATCGCTGATTCTCCGGCCGCGCACGGCGCCGGCCCGGTAGCATCGGGGACATCGTCCCGAGGGCGAACGAAGAGGAGATCCCATGGCCGAAAAGCCCGAGGTCACCATTCCCGATGGACCGCCGCCGTCCGAGCTAGGCACCGAAGACCTCGTCGTCGGCACCGGCGCCGAGGCCACGACCGGAAAGACCGTCGATGTCCATTACGTCGGAGTCAGCTGGTCGACGAAAAAGGAGTTCGACGCGTCCTGGGGCCGGGGGAGCACGTTCTCGTTCCCGCTCGGTGCGGGCCGGGTCATCAAGGGCTGGGACCAGGGTGTCGCGGGGATGAAGGTCGGCGGCCGCCGCCGCCTCACGATCCCGCCGGCCCTGGGCTACGGCGATCGGGGCGCGGGTGGCGCGATCAAGCCCGGGGAAACGCTCGTGTTCGTCGTCGACCTGCTCGGGGTGCGCTAGCCTCCGGCGCCCTTCCCCGGGAGCGGCGCGCAGGCGCGCATCGCGAGCCGTACCCCGTCCGCGTCGCCCCGGGTCGCCGCAACGATCCGCACGACCGCGGTGTCCAGGCCTTCGGCCAGGCGGCTGAACGCTGCCCGTGCACCTGACGGCGGACCCCAGTAGCCGACCTTCGCGAGCAGCTCGTCGGGGAGCGCGGCGGCCTGCGCTTCGGCGTCGGCACCCCCGTCGCGCGCACGCTCGATGCTGCTGAGCGCGGCGTCGAAGCCCATCCGCGCGAAGTTCCCGCGGTAGCCCTTCTTCGGGTCGGCGCCGGGTCGGGCCAGCGCGTAGGAGAGGACCATCTTCGCGAGCGCGGTCCGCGCCGCGGCGACGTCGTCGTCGACGCAGACCCGGATGTATTGGTGGATGCGTACCTCCGCGGCGTCGCGCCCGGCGGCCGCCGCTCCCCGGGCGACCGCCGCGCGGCTTTCGGCGACGCGCTCGGGGTCGCTCCAGTTCAGGGCCGCGCCGTCGTACCGCTGCCCGGCGAGCCGGAGCATCTGTGGGCCGAGCGCGCCGAGGTAGACCGGCACCGTGGTATCGAGGCGGGCCCGGAGAGCGTCGATGGTCTCGCGCATGAGGCCGATCGGCCGGGTCTGATCGCTGCCGCTCCCGACCCCGAGGACAAAGGTGCCTCCGGTGCGCCGTGCGAGCTTCGCCCCGCCACCGGCAAGCTCGTCGATGCTCCAGCTCTGCCGGGGCAGGACCGAGATGCCGGTCGCCAGGCCGGACGCCGCGTACCACGCGTCACACCGCTCGAACGCGTCCTTGCCGCTGTTGGGCGTCCAGAGGCTCTGGTAGCCGAGGTCCGCGGCCTCGGCCGCGAGCTCCCGGTGGTCGGCCGCCGAGAGCGAGAGCCGGCTGTCGAGGCCGAGTCCGATGTCCATCGCTGTGACGGTACTCTCGGATGGTGATCGGTGAGACGCGGGCATCGGCCGAGGATGCGCTCGCGAGCTTCCACGCGCCGGTGCGCAGCTGGTTCGAGACATCGTTCGCGGGACCCACCCGCGCCCAGACCCTCGGCTGGCCGGCCATCGCGCGGGGGGAATCGGTGCTCCTCCTTGCGCCGACCGGGTCGGGGAAGACCCTCGCGGCGTTCCTCTCCGCGATCGACCGGCTCCTGACCGAGCCGCTCCCCGCGAAGGGGAAGCGCTGCCGGATCCTCTATCTGTCACCGCTCAAGGCCCTCGCGGTCGACGTCGAGCGCAATCTCCGGGCCCCGCTCGTGGGCGCGACGCGCGCCGCGGAGCGACTGGGCCTGCCGGTCCCCGAGCTCCGGGTGGCGATCCGGACCGGCGACACGCCCCACCGCGAGCGGGCGGAGTTCCTCCGGGATCCCGCGGACATCCTCATCACCACCCCCGAGTCGCTCTATCTCCTGCTCACCAGCAACGCGCGCGAGTCCCTCCGCAGCGTGGACACCGTCATCGTCGATGAGGTCCACGCGGTCGTCGCGACCAAGCGGGGTGCGCATCTCGCCCTCTCGCTCGAGCGCCTCGCCGCGCTCACCGGGCGGCCGCTGCAGCGGATCGGCCTCTCGGCCACCCAGCGGCCCCTCGCTGAGGTCGCCCGCTTCCTCGGCGGGCTGGAGGACGGGCGGGAGCGGCCGGTACGGATCCTCGATGCCGGACACCGCAAGGCGATGGACCTGCGGGTCGAGGTGGCGGTCCAGGATCTGGCGCGATTGGGAGAGGTGATCGAGATCCCGAGCGGGCCGGCGGCCCAGGGCACCGTGCGGACGAGCATCTGGCCGGCGATGCACCCGCTCATCCTGCAGCTGATCCGGTCCCACCGGTCGACGCTCATCTTCGTGAACAGCCGGCGCCTTGCGGAGCGCCTTGCGAGCGCGCTGAACGAGCTGGCCGGCGAGACGATCGTGCAAGCGCACCATGGCTCGATCGCCCGCGAGCAGCGGCTGCTCATCGAGGATCAGCTGAAGTCCGGGCGGATGCCCGCGCTCGTCGCGACCTCGTCGCTCGAGCTGGGGATCGACATGGGGGCGATCGATCTGGTCATCCAGGTCGAGACACCGCCCTCGGTCGCGAGCGGGATGCAGCGGATCGGCCGGGCTGGGCACACCATCGACACCCCCAGCACCGGCGTGATCCTGCCGAAGTATCGGGGCGACCTGCTCGCCTGTGCCGCGCTCACCGAACGGATGCTCGCCGGCGCGGTCGAGGAGCTGCGCTATCCGCGCAACCCGCTCGATGTCCTGGCCCAGCAGATCGTCGCGATGGTCGCCGTCGACGATCTGCTGGTGGACGACCTGGAGCGCCTCGTCCGGCGATCCGCTTCGTTCGCGGAGCTGCCGCGCACGATGCTGGAGGCGGTCCTCGACATGTTGTCCGGGCGCTACCCGAGCGACGACTTCATGGAGCTGCGTCCGCGGATCACCTGGGATCGCTCGCTCGGGTCGCTGCGGTCGCGGGAGGGGAGCAAGCGGGTCGCCATCACCAACGGCGGCACGATCCCGGACCGCGGCCTCTACGGGGTCTTCATCCTCGGCGCGCCCAAAGGCCAGGGCCGGGTCGGCGAGCTGGACGAGGAGATGGTCTTCGAGACGCACCCGGGGGATGTGTTCCTGCTCGGGGCGTCGAGCTGGCGTGCGGAAGAGATCACCCACGATCGCGTTCTGGTGTCTCCGGCACCGGGGCAGCCGGGGAAGATGCCGTTCTGGCACGGGGAGAACGCCGCGCGGCCGCTCGAGTTCGGCCGCGCCATCGGGACGCTCACCCGGACCCTTCGCGCGGAGTCTCCCGCTGACGCAGAGACCCGGCTCATCGAACGGCACAAGCTGGCTGCGGGTGCGGCGCGCGATCTCCTGGCGTACCTGCGGGATCAGGAGGAGGCCACCGGCGCCGTGCCCGACGACCGCACCATCGTCGTCGAGCGATTCATGGACGAGCTCGGCGACTGGCGGGTCTGCCTCCTCAGCCACTTCGGCGGGAAGGTGCACGCCCCGCTCGCGATGGCGATCGCCGCGAAGGTCGCGGAGCGCAGCGACATCGCCACCGACATCGTCTGGACCGACGACGGGATCGTGCTGCGCTTTCCCGAGGCCGCCGAGCCCCCGCCGGTCGACCTGCTGTTTCCCGAGCCGGAAGAGGTGCAGGACCTGGTCATGGGCCAGCTCGCGACCGGCGGAGCGCACAGCGCGGCCCTGGGGGCGCCGGTGAACGCGCTCTTCGCCTCGCATTTCCGGGAGGCCGCCCAGCGCGCGCTCCTCATCCCGCGGCGATTCCCGGGACAGCGCGCGCCCCTGTGGATGCAGCGCAAGCGCGCGGCGGAGCTGCTGAACACGACCGCGAAGTACGGCTCGTTCCCGATCGTCCTCGAGACCTATCGCGAAGTCCTGCAGGACGTGTTCGACATGCCGGCGCTCCTCGACCTCTTGCGCGCCGTCCGCGACCGGCGGATCCGGGTCGTGACCGTGGATACCAAGCAGCCATCGCCCTTCGCATCAGCGCTGCTCTTCAACTACGTCGCGAATTTCATCTACGACGGGGACGCGCCGCTCGCCGAGCGCCGCGCCCAGGCGCTCCTCGTCGACCCCGCGCAGCTGCGCGAGCTGCTCGGCGAGGTCGAGCTCCGCGAGCTGCTGGATCCCGAGGCGCTCGAGCAGCTGGAGCTTCAGCTGCAGTATCTGACGCCGGAGCGCGCGGTCCGCCACGTCGACGGCCTGCACGATCTCCTCCTCCGCCTCGGTGACCTCTCCGCACGTGAGGTGCGCGCTCGGTCGGCCGATGACCCGGAGCCCTGGCTCGCCGCGCTCGCTCAGGACCGGCGGATCCTTCGCGTCTCCGTCGGCGGGGAGACCCGGTTCATCGCCGCCGAGGATGCCTCGCGCTACCGCGACACGATCGGGATCCCATTGCCCCCAGGGGTCCCTGACGCGTTCCTCGAGCGGGTCGCCGACCCGGTGCTCGATCTGGTACAGCGTTACGCGCGCACGCATGGTCCATTTCGCACGTCCGATGTGGCGTCCCGCCTC
>DATLEG010000166.1:0-5824 GCA_035525465.1 Saccharimonadales bacterium (SeqCode) | reverse complement strand
GACGGCGTACACGTACACCAGCCAGCCCGAGGCGTCGCCGACCACGCCCCACTCGCGACCACCGGGGATGAACCCGAGACGGATCCCGTCCCCGACCAGGGCACCGGCGAGCGCCAGGGTCAGCAGGCCGAGCAGCCAGGACGTCGACGGACGGATCGGGGCAGGCTCCGCAGGGTCCGGTCCGGCCGGATCCGGCTCCGGCCGGGGCAAGGGCTCCGCCGGGCCGTCGATCGCGAACAGGGCGTCGAGGTCACCGGCGCTGAAGCTCCGGCCGAGCTGATAGACCCGAAAGGCCCCGAGGAGGATCACCAGCTCGACGAGGGCGGTCGCCAGATGCACGCCGATCGAGGCGGAGGACTTGGGTCCGAGCAGGAACGCCGAAAGCGTCCGCTCCACGACGAAGAACAGTGACAGGCCGATCCGACCGACCAGGGACCGCTCGCTCCCCCGGGCGATGACCAGGGCGAAGGCGAGGTTCACCAGCGCGAAGAGGTACGAGGACCAGGCGAGGGTCGGCCCGCCCGCCCATCCGTCGCCCCCCGGGTAGGCCCCGTCGAGGAGGCCCGCGGCGACGAACAGGACCGTCGCGAGCAGCATGAGGATGACCACCGGACGGAGCGCGCGCGCCATCTAGACCTGCCCTTCCACGAGGCTCAGATGGTAGCGGGCAAGGGAGCGGAGCGGCGGGCTTCCAGGGCCGGGATCGTCTCCGGTGGTACGAAGGTCCCACCGAGGTCGGTCCCGTGATCGCCCCGGCCGTGGAAATCGCTCCCACCGGTCGGGATGAGGCCGTGGTGGCCGGCGAGATGGAGGCAGCGGACCGTCCAGGCCGGCGCGTGCGACCCGTAATAGGTCTCGATGCCGGCAAGGCCTTCGGCGACGAGCTGCGGCAGCAGCTCCTCCAGACCGATGACGGTGAACGGATGCGCGAGCGAGGCCACGCCACCGTGCGCGACGACCAGGGCCACGGCCTCGTGCGGGGTCAGCCCGACCCGTGAGACGTAGGCGGGCGCATCCTTGCTGATGAGCGTGTCGAACGCGGCGTCATAGCTCGCGACGTGTCCGGCCTCGAACAGCGCCTGCGCCAGGTGTGGACGGCCGAGCGCGCCGCCGCCGGCGATCTCGAGGACCCGCTCGATGGCGACGGGATGACCCTGCGCATTCAGACGCTCGACCATGAGCTCGATCCGGCGTCCGCGGTTGTCCCGCAGCCAGCGAAGCCGCTCCTCGAGCGCGGCGTCGGCCGGGTCGAGGAAATACCCGAGGATGTGGACGTCGCCCCACTCCGATTCGGTGTTCAGCTCGGTCGAGGGGATGATCCGCACCCCGACGCGCTCCCCCACCCGGATCGCATCGGCGATCCCGGCCAGGGTGTCGTGGTCCGAGAGCGCCTGGACCTCGACGCCGCGGGCGGCGGCGCGCTCGACCAGGGCCGCGGGTTCGAGCGCGCCGTCCGACCGCAGCGAGTGGGTGTGGAGATCGATCGCGTAGCCCGCGCCCATGGCTATTCGACGACCAGGTCGAGGCGCTCGATCGAGAGCGCCGCGCCGGTGTCGGCATCGGCCTCGATGATCACGCTGTTGAACACCACCGGACCCGCGGCGACCTCGAACCGCCGGGGCATGCCGGTGCGAAAGCGCTCGACGATGATCTCCGGCTTCATCCCGAGTATCGAATCTCGCGGGCCGACCATCCCGGTATCGCAGACCAGCGCGGTCCCTCCCGGCAGGACCCGGGCGTCGGCGGTCGGCACGTGGGTGTGGGTCCCCACGACGGCGGTGAAGCGGCCGGAGAGGTGCCAGCCCATCGCCAGCTTCTCGCTCGTCGCCTCGGCGTGCCAATCGAGGATCCGTACCGGCGGGGCGTCCGTCCCGAGCCGCTCGAGCAGCTCATCGGTCGCGCGGAACGGATCGTCCACCGGCGTGGCCATGAACACCCGGCCGATCGCGTTCACCACGAGGACACCGCCACTGATGACCCATCCCCGCCCGGGATTGTTCGGCGGGAGGTTCAGCGGACGGATCGCGAAGGGGAGATCGTCGATCTCGTGCTGGAACTGCCGCTGATCCCAGACATGGTTGCCGTTGGTCACGACGTCGGCGCCTGCTTCGTGCAGCTCGTGCGCGATCTCGGCGGTGAGACCGGCACCTCCCGCGGCGTTCTCTCCGTTCACGATCGCCAGGTCGACACCCCGCTGTGCGCGGATCCCCGGAAGCAGGCGCGTGACGGCGTCGCGGCCGGGCCGGCCGACCACGTCGCCCACGAAGAGGATGCGCATCAGCTCATTTCGCGTAGTCGATGGAACGCGTCTCGCGGATGACGGTGATCTTCACCTGCCCGGGGTATTGGAGGGTCTCCTGGATCTTCTGGGCCATGTCGCGGGCGAGCCGCGAGGCATGCAGATCGTCGATCTCCCCCGGCTTCACCATGACCCGCACCTCGCGGCCGGCCTGGATGGCGAACGACTTCTCCACCCCGGGGAAGCTGTTCGCGACGGCCTCGAGCTCGGTGAGCCGCTGGATGTAGTTGGACACGATCTCGCTGCGGGCCCCCGGCCGTGCCGCGCTGATCGCGTCCGCCGCGGAGATGAGCGTGCCGACCATCGTGATCGGCTCGACATCGCCGTGGTGGCCGACGACCCCGTCGATGACCGCCTGCGGGAAGCCGTACCGCTTGAGGAGCTCACCGCCGATGACGGTATGTGCGCCCTCGACCTCGTGGTCGATGGACTTGCCGATGTCGTGCAGGAGGCCCGCGCGCTTCATCGTCTGCACGTCATACCCGGTCTCCGAGGCGAGCATCCCGGCGACATGCGCCACCTCGATCGAATGCCGAAGGACGTTCTGGCCGAATGACGTGCGGAAGTGGAGCCGGCCGAGGAACTTCACCAGGTCCGGGTGCAAGCCGGCCAGGCCGACCTCGTAGACCGCCGACTCTCCCGCCTCTTTGATCGCCTGATCGATCTCGGTCCGGGCCCGGTTCACCGCCTCCTCGATCCGGGCGGGATGGATCCGGCCGTCCACCAACAGCCGGTCGAGGGCCCGCTTGGCGACCTCGCGCCGGATCGGATCGAAGGCCGAGACGACGATGGTCTCGGGGGTGTCATCGATGATCACGTCCACCCCGGTGAGGCTCTCGAGGGCCCGGATGTTCCGGCCCTCGCGACCGATGATCCGGCCCTTCATGTCGTCGCTCGGCAGCGACACCGAGGTCACCGAGTGCTCGGCGGTGTGCTCCGCGGCGTACCGCTGGAGGGCCATCGTGATGATCCCGCGGGCCTTATCGTCGGCCCCTTCGCGGGCCTCGGCCTCGAGGTCCCGGACCCGCCGGTTGGTGATGTCCCGCATCTCCTCCTCGACCCGCTCGAGGAGGAGCGACCGTGCCTCCTCTTGGGTCAGGGCGGCGACGCGCGCCAGCTCGGTCTTCTGCTCGTCCTGGAGCTGTCCGATCTTCGCCCGCTCGATCTCAAGGGCGGCCTCCCGCTCACCAAGGCGACGGTCCCGCTCGTCCACCTGGGCGAGCTTGGTGTCGAGCTGCTCGTCCTTCTTGTCGATCCGGGTCTCGTAGCGCTGGAGCTCGGCACGCCGCTCGCGATTCTCGAGCTCGGCGTTCTTGGCGAGCGTGATCGCCTCATCCTTGGCCTCAAGGATGATCTCCTTCTGCTTCGCCCGGGCCTCGGCGAGCAGGCGGTCGGCGTTCGCGCGTGCGGTGGTCTCGCTGGAGAGGGCGAAGCTGCGGCGGAGGAGAAGCGCGATCCCAAAGCCGACGAGGGCACCGACGACGAGGGCACCAAGCCCTACGACGAGGCTGTCCGGCATGGCCAGAAGTTCCTTTCCGTGTCCGTCCCTAGTTCCGCGTACGCGAAGCCGGCGCCGAAGCGAGGGCGCTGGCCCCCAGTCGCGGAAGCGGCGGTCGGAGCGGCGTGCCCCGGCGCCGAGAGTTCACAGGTGTGTAAGTGCGGCCAGAATACCACCGGCGGCGTACCGGAGAGCGGACAGCGGCTGTCCGGCTCCCGCCCGATGGACGGTCCCGCGGCTACTCCCCGTCCGGGGCGGCCGGGCTGGTGATGACCGCATCGATCGTGTCGTACGAGAAGCCCCGGGCGGCCAGATAGGCGTGGATCTTCCGCTTGCGCTCCCCCTCCTCCAGGGTGAGCCAGCGGTCGAGCGGCCGGCGGATCGCGGCGCGCGCCCGGGTCACCTCGGCGTCCGGCGCGGCGTCCCCGAGCACGACGGCGATCGTTTCCCGGGCGACGCCCTTCCCCAGGAGCTCGCTCATCAGGGCCCGGTCGCCCTTGGGCCGGAACCGCTCCCGCTGCTCGACCCAGTAGCGGGCGAAGGCCTCATCGTCGATGTACCGCTGGGCCCGGAGCTGGTCGATCGCCTGATCCTGGGCCGCGTCGTCGAAGCGCTTGGAGCGGAGATGGCGCTTGATCTCGGCGACGCTGCGCGGCCGGCTCCCGAGATAGCGGACGGCGACGTCGTAGGCCGAGGCCGGGTCGGGGGCCGGAGCGGGTCCCCGGCCGGCCGCGGTGCTTCGGCTAGCCCTCTTCACCGTCGGGACCGCCCACCGGAACGGCACCCGATCGCTCGCGCACCTTGCCCTCGAGCTCCGCCGCGAGGTCCGCGTGGTCGCGGAGGAACTGCTTGGCGTTCTCGCGGCCCTGTCCGAGCCGCTGCTCGCCGTAGTTGATCCAGGCACCGTACTTGGTGACCACGCCGGTCACGATCCCCATGTCCAGGAGGCCGCCCTCGCGGGAGATGCCCTCGGCGGCGAGGATCTCCATCTCGGCGATCCGGAACGGCGGCGCGACATTGTTCTTCACCACCTTGACCTTCACCCGACGGCCGATGACATCGGTGCCGTTCTTGATCGGCTCGATCGGGCGCACATCGAGGCGGATCGAGGCGTAGAACTTGAGCGCCTTGCCACCAGTAGTGGTCTCAGGACTTCCGAACATCACGCCGATCTTCTCGCGCAGCTGGTTGATGAACACGACGGTCGTTTTCGTCTTGGAGACGCTCCCGGTGAGCTTGCGCAGGGCCTGGCTCATGAGCCGGGCCTGGAGGCCCATGTGGGACTCGCCCATCTCTCCCTCGATCTCGGCCTTCGGCACCAGGGCCGCGACCGAGTCGACGACCACCAGATCGACCGCGCCGCTGCGCACGAGGGTGTCGACGATCTCGAGGGCCTGCTCGCCGTTGTCCGGCTGGGAGATGAGGAGCTCATCGGTGTTCACGCCGCAGATCCGGGCCCAGGACGCGTCCAGGGCGTGCTCGGCGTCGATGAACGCCGCGGTCCCGCCCTGCTTCTGGACGGCGGCCACGGCGTGGAGCGCCAGGGTGGTCTTGCCGGACGCTTCCGGGCCGTAGATCTCGATGACCCGGCCGCGCGGATACCCGCCGACCCCCAGGGCGAGGTCGAGGGCCAGCGATCCACTCGGGATCGCGTCGATCTTCTCATCGGTGGACGCCCCGAGCTTCATGATCGAGCCCTTGCCGAACTGCTTCTCGATCTGGAGGATCGCGGAGTCGATCGCCTTGGTCTTCTCGCTCATGCGCTCTTCACCCTTCGGGGACAACGGCGCGGCCTTGCCGGCGATTACCACTTCTCCTTGCGCTTGGGCTTCACGATCTCGAAGGACATCGGGTTCACCGGAGTGACGCTGCCGCCCCGCTTCAGCTCCTTCTCGAGCTGCTGCTTGGACTTCTTCTTCTGGTTCTTCTGGCCGGGATTCCCACCGCCTGATGGCACGGCGACACCCTCCTCGACGCGTCCTGGAGACGACCTCGCGACCGGTCGAGCATAGCAGCGGGCCCGCCTT
>DATLEG010000165.1:0-6561 GCA_035525465.1 Saccharimonadales bacterium (SeqCode) | reverse complement strand
GTTGGCCGCAAGACCGCCGGCCGAGAGGGCGCTGCCGGCGTTGAATCCGAACCAGCCGAACCAGAGCAGTCCCGCGCCGAGGATGGTCATGGTCACGTCGTGCGGCTCGGTCTTCACCAGCCGGCGGCCGACGACGAGCGCCGCGACCAGGGCGGAGACCCCGCTGGAGACATGGACCACGGTGCCGCCGGCGAAGTCCAGGGCGCCAAGCGTGTGCAGCCATCCACCGGTGCCCCAGACCCAATGCGCGATCGGGGCGTAGACGAGGGTGGACCAGAGCAGCGTGAAGATGACGAACGCCTTGAACGTGATGCGCTCGGCGATGGCGCCCGTGATGAGCGCCGGGGTGATGACCGCGAACATGAGCTGGAACACCATGTAGGCCTCGTGCGGGACGCCGGGCGCGTAATCGGTGTTCGGAACGATGCCGACCCCGTTCAGGGCGGCCCAGTCGAGGCTCCCGATGAGGCCCCCGACGTCGGGGCCGAACGCGAGGCTATACCCGACGAGCACGAACTGCACGCTGACCAGGCAGAGGATGAAGAACGAATGCGTGAGCGTCGAAAGGGCGTTGCGTTTGCCCACCAGGCCCGCGTAGAAGAACCCGAGCGCGGGGGTCATGAGCATGACGAGCGCGGCTGACATGAGGACCCAGGCGGTGTCGCCGGCGTTCACTTCCATGGCCGGATGGTGCCTCGGCGGCGACAGCGCGACAGTGCCCGCCCGGGGCTGACCGGGTTGTCATTGGGCATCCCCGCCGGCAGCCGCCGCTACCCGGCCGTCACCATCCGGTCAGATCCAGGCGGGCACCGCAGGACCTGGCCTGCGGCGGATCAGCGCCGCGAGCGAGCCGAGACGCGCTGGAGCCGAAGGCGGACGACCATGGCGAGCGAGAGCAGCGCGCCCATGGCGATCACGATGAGCCAGATCGGAAGGTCACGCTGCGGGGCGGTGCTGCTGGAGGGGAGCCTCGGGGCGACCGTCGCGGCCGGAGCCACGGGCGTCGCCGTCGGCGCGGCCGGGGTCGCCGTCGGCGCGGCCGGGGCCGCCGTCGGCGTTGGGGTCGGTGTCGGGGTCGGCGTGGCGACCGCGGCGGCGGCGCAGCTGGACCGGGTGATCGTGTCGGTATCCAACGTCACCGCACCATTGCGGGCGAGAAGCCGGCCGTCGATCGACGCGCCGGTGGTCATCGTGATCGAGGTCAACGCGAGGATCGTGCCCTTGAACGACGATCCGGTCCCGAGCGTCGCCGAGCTGCCGACCTGCCAGAACACGTTGCAGGCCTGCGCGCCGCCGGTGAGGACGACGCTGCTCCCGGTCGCGGTGGTGAGCGTGGATCCGGCCTGGAAGATCCAGACATCGCTCGCCGTACCTGAGAGCGTCAGCGACCCGGTGAGCGCGAGCGATGAGGCGGAGTTGTACACGCCGGCGACGAGGGTCTGCCCGCCGAGATTCGCGGCGACCGGGATCGTCGGGCCGCGCCCGGCGGCGTCGTTGTAGGCGGTCACCAGGTCGGTCTTCGCCCCCTGCGTGACCGCGTCGCCGAAATGGTTGGTCCCGGTGATGGTGACCGAGCCAAAGCCGGTCTGGGTGGTCGTGGGATAGGACCCGACATCGCCGTTGATCGTCGTCGGGCCGGTGTTGGTGATGCCCGCACCGGCGAGGACGCCGAAGCTTCCGGCGGTCCCGAGACCGATCGCCGTCGGGCTGGCGGCGTTCACCGCGAGACCGGCGCCCAGGAACCCACCGGCAAGGACCAGCGTGACCGCGAGGGCGAGCGGGCGGGTCGTGACCGAGATCGGGCGCTTCATCGAATCCAACTTCCCGGACGCTGCCGTGAAGGCAGGGTCCCGCGTCCCTGCAACCTAGACCCGGCGGGCCGCCGCGACATGACGCTTCCGACACTCCGGTCGATCCGCGCTTCTGCCGGAACCGTCATGCCGTGACCGGCTCGCGGGGCGACCATTCGGGTCCGATGTTCGCCCTCCCCGACGCTCCCGCGACCCGGCAGGGCCGATGTGGCTGACCGGCGACGGCGAGCGGCCGGCAGGGGGACCGCGGCGACGGGGGCGGGATCGGCCATCGACCGACCTGATGCCGGCGGCGCGGAGCGGTTCCAGGCGCTCGCGGTGTTCGGGGATCTCCGCATCGACCTCCTCAACCGGCGGGTCAGGATCGGGACGGCCGACGTGCACCTCACCTCCCTCGAGCAGTCGCTGCTCTATCTCCTCGCGGCCAACAGCGGCGTCGTTGTGACCCGGGATCTCATCCTGGACGCGCTCTGGGGACCGGATCATGTCAGCGAGACGAACATCGTGGAGCGTCACATCCGGGCCCTCCGGATCAAGCTTCAGGATGATTTCGCGGCACCCCGATACATCCACACCGTCCGCGGGCACGGCTACCGCTTCGTCACGCAGGCCGGCTAACGGCCCTGCCACGCTCGCCTGGCAGTTGGCCTGACGAAATCGTCATGACCGCGGACGCGGGAGATTTCACAATCGGTGGCCGGGCGCGGTCGTGGGCCGCGCCAGGGGAAGGCCACCACATGGCTGAGCGAGCGATCGGCGCACCAGCCCGCATCGACCGGGCGGAGCGTCCGATGGTCCTTCTGGTCGAAGACGAGCCGACGGTCAGCAAGGTCGTCGGTCACCTGCTCGAAGAGGCCGGTTACGGCCACGTGACCATCGCCGATCACGCCGAGATCGCCTCCGCGGTGGAGCGGTGGGATCCGCAGTGCGTCATCCTCGACAGCGAGCCTCCTTCGGCCAGCCATGGGCGGTCCTGGGCTGACGCGGCAGCGATCCGGCGCGCGCATCCCGACCTGCCGGTGCTCATGTTCACCGCCGACGAGGCCTCCATGGCCGAGGCTCGTGCCGGCACCTCCGCGCGGAGCGAGGCCGCGGGATTCGCCGGCGTGATGGACAAGCCGTTCCTGGTGCTCGAGTTCCTCGCCACCCTCAAGCACGCCGTCGAGAAACAACACCCGGAACGGACCGCTGCCCGCGAGGGCCCCGCGGATGTCGTGACGCTGTTCCCCGCGGTGAGCGAGCGGTCGGCGAAGGAGTGGGTCCCGGCCGACTTCTTCAGCACCGCGGTCCACGAGCTGCGAACGCCGCTCACCTCGATCCTCGGCCAGGCCCAGCTCGCGCGCCGGTACGTCGACAGCGATCCCGCCCGGGCACGCGAGGCGGTCGATCGGGTGATCGGGCAATCCGTGCGGATGAACCGTCTGATCGGCGACCTGCTGGACAACGCGCGGGTCACGGCCGGGGCGCTCAGCCTTCAGGTCGTGACCTTCGACCTTGGGCGCGCCATCGCGGACACGATCCCGCAGTACGAGCATGGCGACGTGACGCGCATCAGCCTGCACCTGCCGCCGGAGCCGGCCCTGGTACGCGGGGATCCCGACCGCATTGCCCAGATCATCGGGAACCTCTTGGACAACGCGCTGAAGTTCAGCCCGCCGGCGTCGCCGATCGAGGTGTCGCTCCGGATCGTGGGCGGTGAGGTCCAGGTCTGTGTCGAGGACCAGGGTCTCGGCGTTCCCGCGGACGAGCGCGACCGGATCTTCGCCCCCTTCTACCGGACCGCGCGGACGCGCGACATCCCGGGGACCGGGCTGGGCCTGCACATCAGCCGGCGTCTCGCCGAGCAGCATCGCGGGCGACTCTGGCTCGAGCCGGCAAGATCCCCGGGGTGCGGCTTCACGCTGGCGCTGCCGCTGGTGCAGGAGAGCCCGCTGCGTGGTCCGCTCGAGGTGCGACCCGCCCCGCTCCGCTAACCGTCGCGCACCGGCTGGGTGGGCGCGAGCAGGAAGATCCAGATGTCCCAGACCACGTGGCTGGTGATGAGCGCCGCCATCGGCGCGCCGAGCGCCGCCCACACCGACCAATAGATCCCGGCGACGGTCGCCGCACCGATGAGCGCGGGATTCCCGGTCACCAGGTGCGCGCCGCCATAGGCACCCGCCGAGAGCGTGACGCCGGGGACGAGGCCGAGCCGACGCACTGCCGACCGCTGGAGCAGGCCACGCCAGAACAGCTCCTCCGCCGGTCCGACGACCGCCGCGAGGCGAAGGGCGATCTCGTGCTTGGGCCGGAGACCGCGCAGCTCGTAGATGTCGCCGATGTTCTCGTCTCCTGCGGGGAGGATCCGGCGGGCCAGTCGGTCGCCGACCTGGAAGATGCCGTAAAGGCCGGCCGCGATCCCCACGCCGAGCGCGAGGTCACGCCGGTGCAGCCGCGGCCGCTGGAGCGCGGCGTCCCCCGCGATCGCCAGGGTCCCGAGGACCGCGCCGGTGTTCGTCATCCGTTGCCAAAAACGCGCCTTCGGCCCACGGAAGGTCAGTCCGAACGCGCCGTAGGCGATCGCCAGACCGAGGGTCGCGAGCCTCACCGCGCCACCGCGGCAACGACGAGCCCCAGGACGAGCAGGAGTCCGAAGGTCGCGTGGAGCTGCGCGGTCTCCAGATCGATCATCGCGATCGCCCGCTGCTGGCCGCTCGCTCCAAGCTCCGATGCGCGTAACGCTCGGACCAGGAGCGGCAACGAGAGCACCGCAAGCAGGGTGTATGCCGGCAGCACGGCGAGGGCGACCGCGATCGCGAGGGACATGTAGGCCGCGACCACGAAGCCCACGTACCAGTAATGCGCGACCCGCCGGCCAAAGCGGGTGGAGAACGTCACCGCGCCCATCCGGGCATCCTCGCTGATGTCCCGCCACTCGTTCCCGTGGAGGATCGCCACGACCAGAAGGCCGACCGGGATGCTGAGGACGACCGAGCGGGGATCGAAGAAGCCCGCGACCACGTACTGCGCACCCACGACCATGAGCGTCCCCATGAGGAGGAACACCAGCGGAAGCCCGAGCGCCCGGTACTTGTACTGAAACGGCGGCGCGGTATAGGCGTACCCGCCGACGAGCCCCAGGACGCCGAGCGCGGCGACCGGCCAGCCGCGGGCGGCGATGAGCGCGACTCCGATGGCCGTCGCGAGCGCGAACGCGATGCCCGCGACCACGAAGGCGCTCCGCTCCGTGACTCGACCGGCGACGATGGCGTGGCTGGCCCGGGGCGAGGTGATCGTGTCGATCCCTTTGCGCACGTCGTAGATCTCGTTGATGACGTTCGTACCGATGTGGAGCGCCACCCCGGCGACGAGCGCCAGAAGGAACAGGAGAGGATCGAAGGCACCGTCGATCGCGGCGAGCGCGCCACCGGCGGCGACCGGGACCACCGAGGCGGTGAAGCTGAACGGCCGGGCGATCTCGTAGGCGCCTTTCAGCTTGCGCCACAGCCGATCGGCCGGACCGAGGCGCTGCTCGTCAAGGCTGGCGCGGCGGGCCCGCACCGCAGCGGCCTCCCCCGCCCGGCCATAGCTCAGGGCCGCACGGAACACCAGGTCGATCTGATCGGTGTCCTGCACGATCGGCTGCAGCAGCGGCACCTGCATCCCGGCCCCGTGGTACTCCCAGGCGCGTGCGGCGACCTCGTCGGGCGAGCCGCAGAGGAGGAAGGCGTCGAGCAGCTCGTCCGGGATCAGCGACTGCGCGGTGTGGTAGTCCTCGGCCCGCCAGGCCGCCGCGATGCGGTCGCGCAACGTCGGATCGAAGCCCGCGCGCCCGAGGGTGATGTCCGAGAGGATCGACATCATGTAGATGACGAACGGCTCCCGTTTCGCGCGGTTCAACGCCTCGCGTCGCGTCGCGTCGACCAGGGTCAGCAGATAGCCGGAGGTTTCGATCGCCTTCGGATCGCGCCCGGCCTGGCCGGCCGCGGCGTGCATCCGCTTGATCAGCGTCTGGAAGCCGGGGATCGACTCGGCCGGCCGCGCGAGATACCCGTCGGCCTTCTCGCCGGCGAGCCGCATCATCGGGGTCCGGTACGCGGCGATGAACACCGGGACCCGGTGGACCGGCGGGAACATCGGCTGGATCGGAGGGAGACCGGCCTTTCCGGCCGGCAGTCGCTCCCCTGCCCAGAGCGCCCGGACGGTGTCGATCGCGGCACTGACCCGGGCGACGCCCTGCTCCGGGGTGTAGGGGATGCCCATCTGTCCGAGCCGCAAGGGGAGGCCCGTGCCGAGCGCGAGCGCGATGCGCCCCGGAGCCAGCTCGTCGAGCGCGCTCACGGTCATCGCGATGAGCACCGGGTCCCGGGTGAACGGATTGAGCGCACCGAGCCCCACCCGGATGTCCCCGACCTGCGCCGCGACGGCGGTGGCGTACGTGACCGCGTCGCGCTCGAAATAGGAGTCGTGGAACCAGACCGACTCGATCCCCGAAGACCGGGCACGCTCGGCCCACTCGACGACGTCAGAAACGCTCCCGCGGGCCGCGAGCCCGATCCCGACCCGGCGCGCAAGCTCAGGCATTCACGCCTCCTCGTTAAACCCTGCTCGGCTTCGCTGCCGCTACGCGGCTGCTTCGCTCGCTCACGGCCCTGCGGCTCGGTCGGGCAAAGCTCTCCCTCGCCTATTAGAACCCTGCTCGGCTTCGCTGCCGCTACGCGGCTGCTTCGCTCGCGGGGGCCCTGCGGCTCGGTCGGGCGAAGCCCTCCCT
>DATLEG010000157.1:0-6424 GCA_035525465.1 Saccharimonadales bacterium (SeqCode) | reverse complement strand
GGCGTACTTCACCGAGATCGCCGATCCGCGGATCCGGCAACTCTTCCGCCCGAATCTTTGGCCCAATACACCGGATATCCTCACCGCCTACCTGCAGACCGGCGGAGAAGGGGCGTTCGCCGTTCGCGCGATCCTCGCGGCGACCCTCGCCTCCTCCTACGGCGTCTACGGGCCGGCGTTCGAGCATCTCGATGCGCGCCCGGCCGCGGACGGGAGCGAGGAGTATCTGCATTCGGAGAAATACGAGATCCGGCGCCGGGACGCGGGCCCACCACCGCTCCGGCCGCTGCTCAGCGCGCTCAACCGGATCCGTCGCGCCCACCCCGCGCTCCAGCGCGATCGCGGCATCGTGTTCCATCCGGTCGAGGGCGAGGGTCTTCTCGCCTATAGCCGCGCCGATGATGCCGGCGACCGCATCCTCGTGATCGCGAACACCGATCCGGGCCGAGTGGGCGAAGGCCTGGTGAACGTGCAGACCGACCGGATCGGCCTCCCTCCGGGCGAGTCCTATCAGGTCACGGATCTGCTGACCGGCCGCCGCCACCGGTGGCAGGCCGGGCGGAACTACGTCCGCCTCGATCCGGCCAGCGCGGTGGCGCACGTCTTCCAGGTCGAGCAGCGGTGAGCGCGCGCGACTGGTACCGCGACGCGGTCATCTACGAGCTGCACGTCCGCGCGTTCGCTGACAGCGATGGCGACGGCAAGGGAGATTTCCGCGGGCTGCTCGGCAAGCTCGATTACCTCGCTGACCTTGGCGTCACCGCGCTCTGGCTGCTCCCGTTCTATCCGTCGCCGCTCCGCGACGACGGCTACGACATCGCCGACTACCGCGAGGTCCATCCGGCGTACGGGACCCTTGAGGATGTGAAGACCGTCATCGCCGAGGCGCACCGCCGCGGTCTGCGGGTGATCACCGAGCTCGTGGCGAACCACACCTCCGATCAGCATCCCTGGTTCCAGCGCGCGCGACATGCGCCGGCCGGGAGTGCGGAGCGCGAGTACTACGTCTGGAGCGACACGCCGGACCGGTATGCGCAGGCGCGGATCATCTTCAAGGACTTCGAGACCTCGAACTGGAGTCTCGACCCGGTCGCGAACGCGTATTACTGGCACCGGTTCTACGCCCACCAGCCCGACCTGAATTTCGACAACCCGGCGGTCCGGGCCGAGATCACCGCGGCGCTCGATTTCTGGCTCGACCTGGGCGTCGACGGCGTGCGCCTCGACGCGATCCCGTACCTCTACGAGCGTGAAGGGACCAGCTGCGAGAACCTTCCCGAGACGCACGCGTATCTCAAGACGCTGCGGGCCCACATCGACGCCGCGTACCCCGGCCGGATGCTCCTCGCCGAGGCGAATCAGTGGCCAGAAGACGCGGTCGCCTACTTCGGCGACGGTGACGAGTGCCAGATGGCCTTCCACTTTCCGCTCATGCCGCGCCTGTTCATGTCGCTCCGGATGGAGGACCGGTTCCCGATCATCGACATCCTGGCCCAGACGCCGGCCATCCCCGAAGGCGCTCAGTGGGCCGTGTTCCTCCGGAATCACGACGAGCTCACGCTCGAGATGGTCACCGACGAGGAGCGGGATTACATGTACCGCGCCTACACGAGCGACCCGGAGGCCCGCATCAATCTGGGCATCCGGCGCCGCCTCGCGCCGCTCCTCGGGAACGATCGCCGCCGGATCGAGCTCATGAACGCCCTGCTCTTCGCGATGCCGGGCACCCCGGTCCTCTATTACGGGGATGAGATCGGGATGGGGGACAACATCTATCTCGGTGACCGGAATGGCGTGCGCACGCCGATGCAATGGTCCGCCGACCGCAACGCCGGCTTTTCGAGCGCGAGCCGGCAGCGCCTCTATCTGCCGGTGATCGCGGAGAGCGAATATCACTACGAGACGGTCAACGTCGACTCCCAGGCGGCGAACCCGCACTCGCTCCTGGCCTGGACCAAGCGGCTCATCGCGTTGCGGAAACGGTTCGGCGCCTTTGGCCGCGGCACGCTGCGGTTCCTCCATCCGGAGAATCGCACGGTGCTCGCCTTCCTGCGTGAGCATGACGGCGAGACGATCCTCGTCGTCGCGAACCTCTCGCGCTTCGCGCAGTACGTCGAGCTCGATCTCCGGGAATTCACCGGGGCGGTGCCGACCGAGCTCTTCGGGTCGACCCCGTTCCCGCGGATCGGTGAGCTGCCCTACCTCCTCACCCTCGGCCCGCACGGCTTCCTCTGGTTCCGGATCGAGGCCGCGGCCGCTCCGCTCCACGACGCCGGCGCGCCGCCACTGCTCACCGGCGCGGATCCGTTCGCTCCCGACGGCGGGCTCGCCCGGGCGCTCCCGCGCTATCTCGCCGCGCGTCGCTGGTTCCTCGGGAAGGGCCGCCGGGTACGCGATCTGCGGATCGCGCAGCAGCTGCGGCTCAGCGACGATCCGCAGGCGCCGCGCCTCTGCCTGGTCGAGGTCGAGTTCAGTGAGGGCGAGCCCGACCGCTACGTCCTCCTGTTGTCCCAGCTGCGACCGGACGAGGTCGATCCCGCCCTGGCGGTCGACGCCGTCATCGCCCGGACCGCGGATGGCGGAGCGGTCGCGGAGGCGTTATCCGATCCGCGGACCGGCGACCTGCTCCTTGGCGCGATCACCACCGGCGCGACGATCGGCGACGGCGGCCTGACCCTTGTGGCGACACGCGAGGCCGGTCTCGACCGCCTGCGGGGCACGAGCCCCGCGGGACTGGAGCCCTCCCTCGGTCGCGCCGAGCAAAGCAACAGCTCGGTCCTCTTTGGTGAGCGGCTGATCCTGAAGGTGTTCCGCCGGGTCGAGGACGGTCCCAACCCCGACCTCGAGATCGGACGTCACCTGGCCGGTCAGGGCTTCGGCGCGACGGCTCCGCTGGCGGGCGCGCTCGAGCTGGTCGCCGGCCGCGCGCGCTACACGATCGCGGTCCTCCACGGCTACGTCCCGAATCACGGGACCGCCTGGGATCGGGCCCGCGCCGAGCTGGCGACCTACACCTCGTCCGTCGCGACCGACGGAGCCTCCGATCCGGGCGCCGCCTCGCGGGCCTGGGCCGCGCGACTGGGGACCCGGGTCGCCGAGCTGCACGCGAGCCTCGCGACCGGGGGCGGTCCGGCCTTCGCGCCGGAGCGGCTCACCCTGGCCGATCAGCGCTCGGTCTATCAGTCGACCCGGACCGCGCTCACCGAGACCACCGAGACGCTCCGGCGCGCGGCTTCGCGGCTGGCGCCGGACGTCGCCGCGCTCGCCGACCTGGCGGTGGCGGCCGAAGAGCGGCTCCGCGGTCTTCTGGATCCGCTGCTCGCCCGGCCGCTCGATGGGAAGCGTGCCCGGATCCACGGCGACCTTCACCTGGGGCAGATCCTGGATACCGGAGACGACGCGGTGCTCATCGACTTCGAAGGGGAGCCCTCCCGGACCCTGGGCGCGCGCCGGCTGAAGCGGTCACCGCTGGTGGATGTCGCCGGGATGTTGCGCTCCTTCTCCTACGCCGCGTCCACCGCGGCGCTCGCGTCCGCCGGCGATCGGCCGGCCGTCGGGGATGCGACGGTCCCGCGCCGCTGGGAGGCCGACGTCTCCGGCGCGTTCCTTGACGCCTACGTCGCGCGCGCGTCCGCCGATGGCCTCATCCCGGCCGATGCCGCGGAGCGGGCGCTTCTGCTCCGGGCGTTCCTGCTCGGCCGGTGCCTCTACGAAGTCCGGTACGAGCTGGCCGCCCGTCCGGCCTGGGCCGCCGTGCCACTGCACGGTCTCCTCGCGCTGCGGTGATCACCCCGGAGGATCTGTACCTCTTCGACCAGGGCAGCCACGGCCGGCTCTATGAACAGCTCGGCGCGCACCCGGTGGACGGGGGAGTGCGCTTCGGCGTCTGGGCCCCGGAGGCGGCGGCGGTCTCGGTGGTCGGTCCCTGGAATCAGTGGATCCCCGGACGGGATCCACTCGAGCGGGCGCATGGCTCGGACCTGTGGTCGGGGATGGTCCCGCGGCTCGCGACGGGGGAGCGATACAAGCTGCACATCGAAGGGCGGACCGGGTATCGCGTCGACAAGGCCGACCCGTTCGCCTTCGCCGCGGAGCCGGCACCCGCGACCGCCTCGATCGTGACATCGCTCGACCATGCCTGGGGAGACGCCGCCTGGATGCGCGGCCGGGCCCGGGTCAACGCCGACGACGCCCCGATCGCGATCTATGAGGTCCACCTCGGCTCGTGGCTGCGCGATCCGGCCGATCCGGCGCGGCTGCTCTCGTACGGCGAGCTCGCGCCGCGGCTCGCGGAGCATGCGACGACGCTCGGGTTCAGCCACGTCGAGCTGCTCCCGGTGATGGAGCACCCGTTCTACGGCTCCTGGGGCTATCAGACGACCGGCTATTTCGCCGCGACCGCGCGCTACGGCAGCCCGGCGGACCTCATGGCCCTCATCGACCTGCTGCATCGGGAAGGGATCGCGGTCATCCTGGACTGGGTCCCCTCGCATTTCCCGGACAACGAGCACGGGCTGGTGTATTTCGATGGCAGCCATGCCTATGAGCACGCCGACCCGCGCCGGCGCCTGCATCCGGAGTGGGACAGCATGCTGTTCAACTACGACCGGCCGCAGGTCCGCAGCTTCCTGCTCTCGAGCGCGCTCTTCTGGCTGGACCGGTACCACGCCGATGGCCTGCGGGTGGATGGCGTCGCCTCGATGCTCCATCTCGACTACGCCCGGGGGGACGACTATGTGCGCAACATCCACGGCGGCAACGAGGACCTCGGGGCGATCCAGCTCCTGCGCACGCTGAACACCGCGGTCGCCCGCGAGCATCCCGGCGCGATCACGATCGCCGAGGAGTCGACCGAGTGGCCGGGGGTCACCGCCGACGTCGCGCAGGGCGGCCTCGGCTTCGGGATGAAGTGGGACATGGGCTGGATGCACGACACCCTCAACTACTTCCAGACCCCGATCGCCGAGAGAGGGGAGCACCACGGGAAGCTCACCTTCCGGGGCATCTACGCCTACACCGAGCGATTCCTCCTGCCGCTCTCGCACGACGAGGTGGTCCACGGAAAACGCTCTCTGTTGGACCGGATGCCCGGGGACGCGTGGCAGCGCCTGGCGAACCTGCGCCTGCTGTTCGCCTGGATGTACGCCCAGCCGGGAAAGAAGCTGCTGTTCATGGGCGGGGAGTTCGGTCAGCTACGCGAGTGGGATCACGACCGCTCGTTGGACTGGCATCTGGTGGACGATCCCGCCCACGCCGGCATTGGAGCGCTCCTGCACGATCTCAACCGGTTGCTTCGGGAGCTCCCGGCGCTCCACGCCCGCGACTTCGACCCGGGCGGCTTCCGCTGGCTCGATGCCGACGACAGCGCGAACGCGACCGCGAGCCTGCTCCGTGCCGCGCCGAACGGCGACACCCTGGTCGCGGCCTTCAATTTCACCGCGGCCCCGCGCCATGGACACCGGATCGGACTGCCCCGCCCCGGTGGCTGGCGCGAGCGGCTGAACACCGACGCCGCCGAGTACGGCGGCTCCGGCGTGGGGAACGCCGGTGGGGTCATGAGCGAGCCCGTCCCCTGGCAGGGCTGCGACCAGTCCGCCGTCGTGACGCTCCCGCCCCTCGGTGCGGTCTGGCTCGCCGGGCGTTGACGTCGAAGGATCTGGACGACCGCTATCGGTTGCAGCGCTTCGTCGATGCGCAGGAACCGGTGTACGAGCGGGTGCTGGACGAGCTGCGCGCGGGGAGCAAGCGCACCCACTGGATGTGGTTCATCTTTCCCCAGATCGCCGGCCTGGGTCGCAGCGCGATGTCGGTCGAGTTCGCGATCACCTCCCTGGCCGAGGCGACGGCGTACCTGGCGCATCCGCTCCTCGGAGCCCGGCTTCGTGACTGCAGTGCCCTGATGCTGGCGACCGCGGGCCGCTCGGCCGAAGCGATCCTTGGTCGTCCCGACGATGCGAAATTCCATTCCTCGCTGACGCTCTTCGCCCAGGTCCATCCGACGGACCCCGTCTTTGCCGCCTGTCTGGAAAAGTACTTCGCCGGCCGGCCCGATCCGCACACCCTGAGCCGGCTGTGACCGAGCCCGCTCGTTCACGGCTCGCCCAGTGTCCCGTTCGCCACGCTCGGTAGCCGCTGCCGGGCCTTCCAGAATCCGGCCAACGGTCCTGGCTCCTCGGTGCCTAGGCATTCCTTTTGACAAATGCCTAGGCAATTAGTCATACGGATGCCGTGCTCCCGTTCGATCGGACTGGCCTCCACGGCCTGACGGCCGAGCTCGACGAGTGGAAGAAGAAGCTCGAGTTGTCATGGCCCCTTGTCCTGACCTGGCATGGGCGACTGCGCCGCGACCTCGAGGCAGAGAGCGTCGCCGCCTCCACCAGCCCGGAAGGCGTGCATGTGACCGCCGGCGACGTGCGCCGCATCC
>DATLEG010000137.1:0-4291 GCA_035525465.1 Saccharimonadales bacterium (SeqCode) | reverse complement strand
GGCGTAGCGGAGGTACATTCGATAGAGGTCGCCGGCGAAGAGCGCCGCTTCCTCACCGCCCTCGCCGCCCCGGATCTCGACGATGACGTTCTTGTCGGCGAGCGGATCGCGCGGCACCAGCTGCGTCCGGAGCACCGCGGTGAGGCGGTCGACCTCGAGCGCCGCGGTACCTTCGTCCTCGCGGGCCAGGTCGCGAAGCTCCTCATCGTCGCCGTTGACCAGCTCTCGGGCGTCCGCCAGGCGCCGTTCGGCACCGCGGAGCTCTCGCACGGTCGCGACGATCGGCTCGAGGGCCGAATATTCCTGGCCCACCGCACGCAGCCGGGCCCGATCGGAGGTGGTCTCCGGATCGCTCATCAGGCGCCCCAGCTCGTCATAGCGCGCTTCGACCTGCTCGAGGCGGTGCCGCAGGCCGGCAGTGAGCTCGGTCATGCCGCGGACCCCTGCGCGTCCCCGGCGAGCGCTTCCTCGAGAGATGCGACCGCGATCTCGATCATCCCGCCATCCGGCCGGCGGGTGGTGATCGCCTGGAGGAGGAGCCCGGGAGCGATGGCCAGGCGCATGAGCGGGTTGCGCTCGTGCCGTGCACCGAGCTTCAGCACCTCGTAGGCGATCGCCGCGACCGGAATGACCAGGAGGAGCCGGGACGCGAGGTCGACGATGAGGTTCACCCGGGGAATGAACGCGAAGATGACGATCGCGATGACCACGACGAAGAGCAGGAACGCCGTCCCACAGCGCGGGTGGGCGGTCGGATAAGGCTCGATGTGCGCGGCATCGAGCGGATCGCCGTGCTCGAAGGCGTGGATCGTCATGTGCTCCGCCCCGTGGTACGCGAACACCCGGCGGATGTCCGGCAGGAACGAGATCGCGACGAGATACCCGACGAACAGGGCGATCCGGACGATGCCTTCGGCGACATTGAGCACCAGGCTTGACGTGATGACCGCGTGGAGCAGCTGGGTGAGCAGGTAGGGCACCCCGATGAAGATCAGGAGCGCAACGCCGATCGCCGGAAGCATCATCGCGGCGCTTCCGCCCATCCCGGTCTTCGCCGCCTCCGCCGGGGCAGCCCCGCCCTGAGGGTCCTCGAGCTGGACGTCCGCGGACCGCATGAGCATCCGCATCCCGTAGGAAAGCGACTCCCAGAGCACCACGACGCCCCGGACGAACGGGAGCTTCGCCAGGCGTGAGCGCTGGAGCGGGGAGTCGAGCGCCTCGCGGTAGCGGTAGATCTCGCCGTTCGGGCGACGGCAGGCCAACGCGATCGTCTTCCGGCCACGGATGACCACGCCTTCGATGACGGCCTGGCCGCCGTAGGCCGTCGCCTGGTCGCTCATTCGGGCGCGCCGATCGCGCCTGGTGGACCGGCGCGCCGCGGGACCTCGTGGCAGTCGCGGCACCGGGCCTCGTAGGCCTCCTTGGCCCCGATGACGATGACCGGCTCGTCGTAATCGGCGGGGACGCCGTTCACGATCCGCTGCGTGCGGGTGGCCGCTTCGCCGCAGACGACGCAGATCGCCTCGAGCTTGTCCACCCGCTCGGCGACGGCGAGGAGGGTCGGCACCGGTCCGAAGGGCTCCGCGCGGAAGTCCAGGTCGAGGCCGGCACAGATGACCCGCCGGCCCTCGCCGACGAGCCGCCGGCAGACCGCGACGATCCCGGGGTCGAAGAACTGGACCTCGTCGATGCCGACGACGCTCGTGTCCGGGCCGATCAGGGGCACGATCTCCGTGCTTGAGCGCACCGGGATCGCGACGAACGAGTCGCCGTCATGCGAGCGCACATCGAGCGTCCCGAACCGGTCGTCGATCGCGGGCTTGAAGACCTGGACCGAGCGGCGGGCGATGATCGAGCGCTTCACCCGGCGGATGAGCTCCTCGCTCTTGCCGCTGAACATGCTCCCGACGATGACCTCGAGGCCTCCCCGGTGACCCGGGTGGACCACGCGACCGCTCGTCACGCGGGCGCTAACGCGCGGGCGCGGCCTCCGCCTCGGCGGCCGGCTGCTCTGCCTTCTTCGCGTAGCGCTTGTTGAAGCGGTCCACGCGACCTTGGATGTCCATGAGGTGCTGCTTGCCGGTGTAGAAGGGGTGGCACTTCGCGCAGGCTTCGACGTGCAGGTCCGGCTTGGTCGAGCCGGTCACGAAGCTGTTGCCGCAGGCGCAGGTGACGGTGGAAGCGATGTACCCGGGGTGGATCTTGGATTTCATCGGACTGGTGCTCCTTAGCTCGCGATCGGCTGGACGTTGACGCGCTTGCGGTCGTCCCGAGCCGGACTGTATTTGACGGTGCCCGCGACGAGCGCGAACAGGGTGTGGTCCTTGCCGACGCCGACATTGATGCCCGGGAGGACCTTCGTGCCACGCTGGCGCACGAGGACCGCGCCGGCGTCGACGTTGGCGCCCGCGTACTCCTTCACGCCGAGCCGCTGCCCGGCGGAATCGCGACCGTTGCGGGTGGATCCCGCGCCTTTTTTGTGTGCCATCTGGTTCTTTAGACCTCGATCTTCGTGATGCGGACGGTGGTGTTCATCGCGCGGTGGCCGGTGCGCTTGCGCGACCGGGTCTTGTTCTTGTAGCGGAACACGACGATCTTCTCACCCTTTCCGTGGGAGACGATCTCCGCGGTGACCTTGGCGCTGCCCACGGCCTTCACCGTGTCACCGTCCGCGACCATGAGGACCTCGCCGAGGTCCACGCTCTTCCCGGGCTCCCCTTCCAGGTTGCCGACGGTGATGAGCGCGCCTTCTTCGACGCGGTACTGCTTGCCTCCGCTGCGGACGACTGCGTACAAGGGGTGGACCATCCGTTACATGAAAAGTCGCCGTGCCCGCCTGGCAACGACGTAGGGAGATTGTACCGTTCCGCGTACAGACCGGTCAACGGACCCGCTCCGGACGCCATCGGGCGCCGGAGCGGGTCTCTCATCCGCGGCTAGGCGGGGACCCCGACGCCGGCGGTCTCCGGCTCCCGCGCGGCCCGCAGCCGCAGGCTGAAGGCGGCGATGGCCAGGAGCACCGCGACGCCCATGACCGGGGCGGTGTAGCGCTCGAGCTCGCGGGCATCGACCAGGAGCACCGCGATGAACGCCGCGACCCCGAGATTCATGCCCCAGAAGACCAGATCGTCGGCCCAGGCCCAGACCCGGTGGCTCGCGGTCGCCACGAGCAGCACGCCGAACAGGACGTTCGTCATCGTTCCGACGAACATCGCGTGATCGAGCGCGATGATGAGCCCGAACGGGATGTCCGTGACGTTCCCCGAGGACACGACCCTGATGATGAGGATGACCGTCAGGACGATGTTCAGGATCAGGAAGGGCACCGCGATCGCGAAGTGGCGGGCCGCCTTCGAGCCAAGTCCTGCGAGCGCCGACCGCCCGACCCGAGCGATGAGGATCCCGACGGCGATGATCTGGAGCGGCGTGGCCAGGCCGGCGAGCGGGATGACGCCAAGCAGTAGCCCGGTCGCGACACCCAGACCGGCAGCGAATAGGGAGAAGATCATGATCGTCGCGGCGCGGGTCCGCCGCGATGCGTCCCCAAGCAATCGCCAATCGATGAGCCCGACGGCCATGAGGGCGAGATAGCCGCTGACCTGCGCCACGGCGTGAGCACCGACGGCATCAGTCGTGAAGATCTTCGCTCCGGTCGCGAGCTGGATCTGGATGAGCACGCCCAGGCTCGAGCCGATGACGAAGGTGATGAGCGCGAGGGTGACCGCGAGCTGCGGCACCGAGAGCTTGCCGAACCCGATCCCGCGCGCCGCGCCGAGCGTGAACACCGCCCACAGCAGGATGATGAGGAGCAGGATCGTCCCCGTGATCGCGCGCGCCGGCAGATTCCCACTGAAGAACGCGAGCACGTACACCGGGATCGCGCAGGCCGAAAGGATCGCGAGCATTCGGGTGTTCCGGTCCTTCGACGCCGGGACCGCCGGTCCGAAGAGCCAGAGGACCATCGCGAACGCGCCGAGGGTGATCCACCCCAGGGTGCCCGCATGGACGTGGGTGAGGATCGTGTCGCGGGACAGGTCACCGAGGGCCTTGGTGCCGTTGAGGATCCCGATCACCGGGACCGCGATGAAGACGACCAGGGCGGTCTGCAGAAGCCAGCGGATCTCGGTCGCGAAGCGGACTCGTTCCATACCCTTCCCTCCGGGCCCCGGCGCTCGACGCGGGGCCAGCGGGGATGATTGTCCGTCAGCCAGTCAAGCAGGCAGGCGCTGGCTCAGATCCGGGCGCGCGAGTCCAAAGCGACGACCTGGATGTTGTCCGGGAGCGAGCTGCG
>DATLEG010000084.1:0-14191 GCA_035525465.1 Saccharimonadales bacterium (SeqCode) | reverse complement strand
GAGTAGAAGTAGATGTCACTCGAGTGGGCGAAGCCGTTCACGAAGTCGAGCTGCCCATGCGCCCGCCAATCGAAGAAGCTCTGCCCGGAAAGGCTGAACGAGGCGGCGGTCACGTTGACCAGGGTGTTCCGGGTCGCGGTCCCTTCGGTGAGCGCCGCGAGCCCGGTGACCATCTTGAAGGTCGAGCCGGGCGGGTAGATCTCGCCCACCGCCTTGTTCACCAGGGGACGACGGTCATCGGTGTTGAAGGCCTTCATCTCGGCGGTGGTCACGCCGCGGATGAAGACGTTGTTGTCATAGGCGGGCGTGCTCACCATCGCGAGGACCTCGCCGTTGCGCGGATCGATCGCGACGCCGACGCCCTGGGTGAACGCGTCCTTGTCCACCCCGGACTGCAGCTCGCCAGCGATGATCCGCTGGAGCCGATCGTCGATCGTGAGCTTGAGGTTCCCGCCGGGAGCGGGCGGGGTCTGGGCCAGGGTCTTGATCTCACGCTGCGCCGCATCGCGCTCCACCTCGCGCCACCCGTAGATCCCGCGAAGGTAGCGCTCGTACTGCCACTCCAGGCCGGTCCGCCCGACATCGTCGGTCGGCAGATACCCGGCCTCGCGCCGCTCTTCGAGCTCATCCGGCCGGATCGGGCCGACATACCCCATGAGCGGCGAATAGAGCGGTCCGTCCACGTACTGCCGGATCGACTCCGCGTCGATCCGGACCCCCGGATAGGCCTCGGCCCGCTCGGCGAGCAGCAGGGCGATCTCGCGCGCGATCGGCTTCGTCGAGACCTTCACCGGCTCGTACGGATTCCGCACCCGCTGCGTTGCGAGGAGCTCGAGGATCTCCTGTCCCTCGCGGCCCACGAGCACGCCGAGACGGGCGGCGACATCGATCTCGCGCGACCGGGGGAGGTCGACCGGCACGACGCTCACCGCGAATCCCGGGATGTTCCGGACCAGGATCTTCCCGTTGCGATCGACGATGATCCCGCGGTCCGCGGTCACCGGAAGCCGGAGGATTCGGTTGTCCTCCGCGAGCGCCCGGTAGCGGGCGCCGTTGACGATCTGCAGGTCCCACAGGCGCGCGGTGAGGATCCCCAGCAGCACGAGCACGACCACCCCCATCACCAGAAAGCGCCGGGGCCGGACGAACGCTCGCTGATCGGTGGTCATGATCAAAAGGATGCCTGCTTTTCCGTCGCCCGCCGCACCCAGCGGGCCAGCGGATAGCTCGCCGTCGCGAGCAGACCGGTATAGACCGCTCCACCCACGATCTCCGCCGCGAGGATCGCCGCGGCGGGAACTGGCTGACCGGCCACCAGAAGGGCGCCGACGTACAGCACCCCGGCGGCGAGGGCGGCCAGGGCGACGAGGGCGGCGCCGACCGCGACGCCGGCCGGTCGGACGGTGGACCGTTCACCGAGGCCGATGGCCGCCACCGGGGGCAGCAGGGCGACGGCGAACGCCCCCAGCGGGCCGCCAGACAGCAGATCGGTGACAAGGCCGCCGAGAAAGGCCCACCAGACCGCCTCGCCTGCGCCGGCGGCGAGGGACCACGACGCGGCGACGAGCAGCGGCATGTTCGGGCGGGCACCTCCGATCGCGAGAAATGGGATCACCGACCCCTGGAGCAGCGCGGCGGCGAGGGGGACCAGGATGGCGAGCGCGATGCGCAACGATCCCTCTCCTCTTCTAACGGAACGCGGGACGGACGCTACGCGGCGGCCGGACCGATCAGGGGTGGGCGGCAGGACGGATCTTCCGCGCGTCGGCGGCGGGGGGGATGTCCTCGGCCGCGAGCTCCTCCTCCAGGCGCGGATAGGGGTCCTCGTCGCGGAGCTTGGCGTTCACGTAGATGAGCACCAGGCGCAGGGTCGCCGCGACCGGGACCGCCAGGAGCACCCCGATGAGCCCGAACAGCGCTCCCCCACCCAGGAGGGCGAAGATCACGACCGCCGGATGCAGCCGGACGATCCTGCCGATGACCAGCGGGATGACGAAGTAGTCCTCGGCGTGGCGGAGGATCGTGTACATGATCGCGATCGCCGCGACATAGAGGATCTGGGACCAACCGAACGGGTTCGGATGGCCGAGCGCGACGAGGGACGCGATCGCGCCGGCGGTGATCGGACCGATGATCGGGATGATCTCGAGCACACCGGTCATGAACCCGAGGAGGAAGCTGAACGGGACGCCGAACGCGGTGAGGCCGATCGTCGTGACGACCCACATGATCACGATGAGCACCAGCTGGCCGCGGACATACCGGCCGAGGAGAACGTTCACCTGTTGGCCGAGCGGGACGAGCTCGTGCTGGTACCGCCGGGGCGCGAGCCGGCCGATCCAGGTGATGAGGCGTGGCCAGTCACGTAGCAGGAAGAACGTCGCGATGAGGAAGATCAGGAACTCCAGCAGGAAGTGCCCCAGGCCGACGATGAACGGGACCGCGAGCGTCGCGGCGCGCTGGGTGAATTCGACCGGGGCGGTCGCGACCGGGCCGAACACGAGCGGCTGAAGATCCTCCATTCCCAGCTGATCCAGGAACTCGACGAGCGTGTTCTGGCCGTTAGATACCAAATCTGGTAGCGAGCGCTGGAACGTGGACATCTGCTCCATCGCCAGGGGCACCAGGAGCCGGGTCCCGGAAGCGATGAGCGCGAGCAGCCCCAGGAAGACGATCGCCGCGGCCGCGCCGCGGTGGCGGGTGACCCGCACCTCCAGCAATCGCACCAGCGGCAGCAGCACGTAGCTCAGGATGGCGGCCCAGATGAACGGCCGGACGATGTCCCCCGCCCGGTAGATGACGAACACCGCGACCCCCAGCAGCAAGAGGACGACGATCCGTTTCGTCACCGGGCTCCACTGCGCGGGAGTGAGGGTGTTCATGTGCGCCTTCGATTATCCCGCAGCGCCTGCCGCACGGTGGGGATCTCACCGCGCCGCCAGGCAGCAAGATCGTGTCGATGGACCACGATCCCGATGACCGCGACCCCCACCGCGTACCCGAGGATCGGTGGACTGGCGACGACCCCGGCCGCCACGACCAGGAGCAGCAGGCTCACCACCGTCCCGGGAACGAACCGCCGGACCACGACCAGGGTGGCCAGCGTCCAGATCGCGATCGCGGACAGCGCCAGGACCGGATGGATGCCGATATAGCCACCGAAGGTCGTGGCGACCCCCTTCCCACCCCGAAAGCCGGCAAAGACCGGGGCCACCTGGCCGGTCACCGCGGCAAGCGCGCAGACCGCGCCGAGCTCCGGACCGCCGATCCCGCTCCCCGCCGCGCCGGCGAGGTACCCCTTGGCCACATCCACCAGGAACACCGCCAGGCCGGCCAGCGGGTGGACCGACAGGGCCACATTCGTCGCTCCGGCGTTCCCCGTCCCGACCGTCCGGGGATCCGGCCGGCCGGCCAGACGGGCGGCGATGAGCGCGGTCGGAATGCTTCCGAGAAGGTAGCTCGCCAATGCAGCCAACGCAGCGAGAATGATGATAAATGCCCTTCTGCAGTCAACGCCAATTTCGGTCTCGTGGCTCTTTCCGGTACAATAGGCTACCTCGGTGACGCAAGACAGAGTCCCCTTTGAGCGTCAGCGCACCGATTGTTTCACGTGTGACAGGCTGTGAATGTCCTGGCGATCAGCAATCAGAAGGGCGGAGTGGGGAAGACGACGACCGCTATCAGTTTGGCCGCCGCGCTGTCTGAGAAGGGCTCTCGGGTCCTCCTGGTGGATCTCGATCCCCAGGCGAATGCGACCAGCGGCCTCGGGATCAGCAAGCAACAGCCGCACTCGGTGTATGGCGTCCTGGTCCGCGACGAGCCGATCGCTGCCGCGATCCAGCCGACCAGCGTCCCGGGTCTGGACATCCTGCCGTCGTCCCCGGATATGGCCGGAGCCGAAGTTGAGCTGGTCCCGCTGCTCGCCAGGGAGTTCCGGCTTCGCGATGCCCTCCCGGGGGCGGGGGACTACGACACGGTCCTGATCGACTGTCCGCCGTCGCTGGGACTGCTGACCGTCAATGCGCTTGCCGCGGCGGACGCCGTGCTCATTCCGGTCCAGTGCGAGTACTACGCGCTCGAGGGGCTGGCTCAGCTCCTGGCGACGATCGATGCGGTCCGCGCGCGCCTGAATGCCCGCCTCGAGGTCCTGGCCATCGTTCTGACGATGGAAGACCGGCGGAACCGGCTCTCGATGCAGGTGACCGAAGAGGTCATCCGCCACTTCCCGCAGCTGGTCGCCCGGGTCCGGATCCCGCGGGCCGTCCGGCTGGCCGAGGCGCCCAGCCATGGCCTGCCGATCTCGGTCTATGACCCCGGCTCCCGGGCCGCGCAGGCCTATGGCGATCTGGCCCAGGAGGTCGCGATGCGCCTTGCGGCGCGCACCCCGATCGCCCTCGGCGCGGTGAGCAGTTGACCACGCGCACCGGTCTGGGGCGGGGCCTCGACACGCTGCTCGGTCCCGGCGTGCCGCCCGTCCTGGGCTCGGACCAGCCGGCCGGCACCGCACCGCGGACCGGGACGAGCGACCTTCCGCTGGAGCGGATCGTCCCGAACCGTCAGCAGCCCCGGACCCGCTTCGACAACGATGGGATCAACGAGCTTGCCGCGTCGATCCGGGCGCACGGGGTTCTGCAACCAATTGTGGTATCTCGGAGCGGGGACGGCTACGAGCTGATCGCCGGCCACCGCCGGGTCCTCGCCTCGCGTCTGGCGGGGAAGACCACCGTCCCGGGCGTCATCCGCGAGGACGTCGGTGACCGCCTTGAGCTCGCCCTGGTGGAGAACCTCCAGCGCGCCGACCTCAACGCGATCGAGACCGCCCGCGCCTACAAGCTCCTGATGGAGACCTATGACCTCACCCAGGAGGCGCTGGCCGAGCGGATCGGGAAGTCCCGCTCGAGCGTGGCGAACACCCTGCGCGCGCTCTCCGCCCCGCAGATCCTTCAGGACGCGGTCCAGGACGGCAAGATCAGCGAGGGGCACCTGCGCGCGCTCCTTCCGCTACCACTTTCGGAAGCGATCAGCGCCCTCGGCGACATCCTGGCCCGCGGTCTCTCGGTCCGCGAGGCCGAGGCCCTCGCGCGCAAGATGGTCAGGGTCCCGGGAAAGCACCGGGCTCGGTCGTCCCGCGGCGCCGACCCGGATGTGGCGGGGCTCGCGGCCGAGCTGCGCACCGCCCTCGGCACCAAGGTCGAGATCCAGCGGGCCCGCAAGGGTGGGCGGATCGCGATCGCGTTCTATTCCGATGACGATTTCCAGCGGCTGTATGAGCTGCTCATCCACGCGGGACAGGGACGGTAGGAGAAGGCATGGCGGTCAAAGCACCAACCACTCCGCCGGGCAAGACACCGGCGAAAGCGAAGAACGGCACCGCCTCGTACAGCGCCGCCGACATCCAGGTCCTCGAGGGCCTCGAGGCGGTCCGCCGCCGGCCGGGCATGTACATCGGCACGACCGATCTCCGCGGGCTGCATCACCTGGTGCGCGAGGTGCTGGACAACTCGATCGACGAAGCGATGAACGGCACCTGCGACCGCATCGATGTCTGGATCCACAAGAACAACGAGATCACCGTCGCGGATAACGGCCGCGGGATCCCGACCGATATCCAGAAGCAGACCGGAAAGTCGGCCCTGGAGGTCGTCCACACCATCCTCCACGCCGGCGGGAAGTTCGGCGGCGCCGGCTACAAGGTCTCCGGCGGCCTCCACGGCGTGGGCGTGAGCGTGGTGAACGCGCTCTCGACCGAGCTGCGGGTGAACGTCCACCGCGACGGGAAGATCTACGAGCAGACCTACGCGCGGGGGAAGCCGACCAGCAAGGTGCATGTGATCACCAAGTCGCCGTTCGCGCCCCCGGAGCTGGAATGGCACCCCCGGACCAAGCCCACCGGCACGATCACGACCTTCGCGCCCGATCCGCAGATGTTCCCGGTCATCGAGTGGGACCGCGCCATCGTGTCGCAGTGGCTGCGGGAGACGGCCTACCTGAACAAGAAGCTGTTCCTCGCGATCCACGACGAGCGCGATGGGGCTGAGGAGCACTACTACTTCGACGGCGGCGTGGTGTCCTTCGTTCGGCACCTCGACAAGGCGCACAGCGCGCTCCATAGGCCGATCTACGTCGAGAAGGCCTTCGAGAACGACACCGTCGTCGAGGTCGCCTTCGAATACAACGACACCTTCGCCGAAAAGGTCTACACGTTCGCGAACAACATCAACACGATGGACGGCGGCGCCCATCTCACCGGCTTCCGCGCGGCGCTCACCCGCACGCTGAACGCCTATGCGCGCAAGTCCGGCTCCCTGAAGGAGGCTGACCCCAACCTCACCGCCGAGGATGTGCGCGAGGGGCTCACCGCCGTGGTGAGCGTGAAGATCAAGGAGCCGCAGTTCGAGGGACAGACCAAGACCCGCCTCGGGAACGCGGAGGTCTCCGGGCAGGTCGCCTCCGCGGTGAATGACGCGCTCGGCCAGTACCTGGAGGAGAACCCGCAGGACGGCCGCAGGATCGTCGAGAAGTGCCTCACCGCGTTCCGGGCCCGCGAGGCGGCGCGCAAGGCGCGCGATCTGGTCCTCCGCAAGGGCGCCCTTGACGGCTTCTCCCTTCCGGGGAAGCTCGCCGACTGCCAGGAGCGCGATCCGGAGAAGGCCGAGCTCATCGTCGTCGAGGGAAACTCCGCCGGAGGCTCGGCAAAGAGCGGGCGCGACCGCCGCTTCCAGGCGATCCTGCCGCTCCGCGGAAAGATCCTGAACGTGGAGAAGGCCCGGGCGGACAAGATGCTCGGCAACGAGGAGATCAAGGCGATCATCGTCGCCCTCGGGACCGGGATCGGCGACTACTTCGATGCGTCGAAGCTCCGCTACGGGAAGACGATCATCCTCGCCGACGCGGACGTCGACGGATCGCACATCCGCACTCTCCTGCTCACGTTGCTCTATCGGCACTTCCGACCGCTCATCGAGCAAGGCCGGATCTACATCGGCCAGCCGCCGCTCTACCGGCTCCAGCTCGGCAAGGAAGTGCGGTGGACCTATTCGGATCGCGAGCGGGACAAGGCGATCAAGGAGCTGAAGCTCCTCGCCCGCACGAACAAGGACGAGCGGAAGAAGAAGGCGGCCGCGAAGCGGGGTGAGGCGGTCGCCGAATCCGAAGCGCTGGCCGAAGCGGCCCTCGAGACCTCGACCGACGAGGGGACCGATGACGGGAAGGGTGGGCGCGAGCCGGCGGTCGCCCGCTACAAGGGCCTCGGCGAGATGAATGCCGGGCAGCTCTGGGACACCACCCTCAATCCGGCGACCCGCACGCTGCGCCAGGTCTCGATCGAGGATGCCGAGCTCGCCGACTTCGTCTTCGACGAGCTCATGGGCAATGAGGTCGAGGGCCGCCGCAAATGGATCATGGCGAACGCGGCGAAAGCCGAGCTGGATCTCTAGTGGCCCGCCTCTTGGAGCTCGGCGTGGACTTCGAGCACTGGTGCTTCGCCTGCGGGCGGCTCAATCCGTCCGGGCTGCATCTCGACTTCGATGTCGCGTCGAATACGGCGACGACCCAGTACACCGCGACGAAGGACCACCAGGGGTATGACGGAGCGCTCCACGGGGGCATCGTCACGGCGCTCCTCGATGAGACGATGGGCTGGGCGATCTTCCACCAGGGAATCTGGGGCGTGACCGGGAAGATCACCGTGACCTTTCGACGGCCGGTGCCCCTCGGCGAAGAGCTCATCGTCACCGGCAGGGTGGCACGGGATCGAGGACGGGCGATCGAGACCTCCGGCACGGTGGTCCGCGCCGCCAATGGGGAGACCCTCGCCGAGGGTCGGGCGCTCTTCCTCCGGATGCCGGAGAAGCGCCGGCAAGAGCTTGAACAACGGTACTCGCGCAGCGGCGCGGCCTTCGAGCGCGTGCGTCGCGCGGTGGCCGATGAAGAACGGGAGCATGTACGAACGTGATCGATGAGACCGGAGCGGAGCGGATCGTCCAGGTCGACCTTCAGGTCGAGATGCGGAAGGCCTATCTCGACTACGCGATGACCGTCATCGTCGCGCGCGCGCTACCGGACGTCCGTGACGGTCTGAAGCCGGTGCAGCGCCGGATCCTGTGGACGATGCACGAGATGGGTCTGCGAAGTGACCGCCCGTACCGGAAGTCGGCGGCGATCGTCGGGGACGTGATGGGGAAGTACCACCCGCACGGTGACGCGCCGATCTACGACGCGCTCGCCCGGTTCGCCCAAGACTTCACGATGCGCTACCCGCCGATCCAAGGCCAGGGCAACTTCGGCTGCTTCTCGGGGGAGACCAAGGTCGAGCTGGTGAACGGCGAGCACAAGTCGTTCGTCGAGCTCGTCGACATGGTCCGCCATGGCGTCCGCGCGGAGATCTTCACCCTCGACGCACACCGCAACGTGCGGATCAAGCCGCTCCGGGCACCCCGCCTGGTCCGCCGCAACGACCCCGTGGTGAAGGTGACCCTCGCGAACGGTCAGGAGGTCGTCTGCACCCCGGACCACCGCTTCATGATGCGCGACGGCACCTATCGCGAGGCAGGCACGCTGAAGGGCAAGGACCAGCTCATGCCGTTCGCCCGGACCGCGATCCCGGAGCGGCTGCACCGCACCGGCGCGTTCCCGGTCCCGGCCGGCCTGTCCGCGTCGGTCGTGTCGGTCGAGCCTGCAGGGAAGGCCGATGTGTACGACCTCTCGGTCGATGTGACGCAGAACTTCGCGCTCGCGGCCGGCATCTTCGTGCACAACTCGATCGACGACGACCCACCCGCGCACATGCGCTACACCGAGGCCCGGCCCTCGGCCATCTCCGCGGAGCTCCTTGCGGACATCGAGCGCGAGACCGTCGACTGGTATCCGAACTACGACAACCGGCATCAGCAGCCGTCGGTGCTGCCGTCGCGCCTGCCGCACCTGCTGGTCAACGGGTCGACCGGGATCGCGGTCGGGATGGCCAGCAATATCCCGCCGCACAACCTCACCGAGGTCGCCGCGGCGACGAAGCGGCTCATCGACGATCCCGAGCTCACCAATGACGACCTCTGCGAGACCATCCTGGGCCCGGACTTCCCGGGGGGCGGGGTCATCTACCGCTTCGACGAGCAGAAGAACATCGAGACCGGCGCGGTCGAGCGGGTCGACGCGATCCGGCGGGCGTACGCGAACGGGCGGGGCCGGATCATGATGCGCGCCCGCGCCCACGTCGAGGACGGGAAGGCCGGCCGCCAGTCGATCATCGTGACCGAGCTCCCGTACTCGGTGAACAAGGCCTCGCTCATCGAGAAGATCGCCGAGCTCGTCCAGGCCAAGCGCCTTGGTGGGATCTCCGACCTGCGGGACGAAAGCGACCGCGATGGCATGCGGATCGTCATCGAGGTCAAGCGCGACGACAACGCGCAACGCGTGCTGAACAACCTGTGGAAGGCGACGGCGATGCAGTCGGCCTTCAACCTGAACATGCTGGCCCTGGTCGACTCGCAGCCGAAGACCCTCTCGCTCAAGGACGTCCTGCAGGCGCATATCGACTTCCGCAGGCAGGTCATCACCCGCCGCAGCGAGTTCGATCTCCGGAAGGCAAAGGATCGAGCCCACATCCTGGAAGGCTTCAAGATCGCGCTCGATCACATCGACGAGATCGTGAAGACGATCCGGGCGAGCAAGAGCCCGGAGACCGCACTTGCGAACCTGCGCGAGAAGTTCAGCCTCTCCGAGCTTCAGGCCCGCGCAATTCTAGAGATGCAGCTGCGGCGCCTCACCGGCCTCGAACGGCAGAAGGTCGAGGATGAGTACCGGGAGACGATCACGCTCATCGCCGAGCTCGAGTCGATCCTCGCGAATCCCCGCAAGGTGCTGTTCCTCATCAAGGCCGACCTCGATGAGCTCGTCGCGAAGTACGGTGACGAGCGGCGCACCAAGATCCTCGACGACATGAACCGCGAGCTCACCGACGCCGACCTCGTCGCCGATGAGGATGTGGTGATCACGCTCTCGACCCGGAACTACGTGAAGCGGATGCCGCTGTCCACCTACCGGGCACAGCACCGCGGAGGGCGCGGCGTCATCGGGATGGCGACGCGCGACGAGGACGATGTCGAACAGCTCGTCGTCGCGCGCAGCCATGACAAGCTCTATGTTTTCACCGACCGTGGCCGCGTGTTCGCGTTGAAGGTGTACGAGGTCCCGGACGCCAGTCGCACCGCGAAGGGCACGCCGATCCAGAACATCCTCGAGGCGATGCAGTCGGGAGAGCGTGTCTCGGCCCTCGTGGCGATCCGCGACACGAACACGTCGGCGTACCTGGTGATGGCGACCCGCAAGGGCTTCATCAAGAAGACCGCCCTGTCGGAATACGCGAACGTCCGGCGCGCCGGGCTCATTTCGATGGCCCTGCGAAAGGACGACGCTCTCGCCTGGGTCGCGACCTGCGGCGACAAGGACCGGATCGTGCTCGCCACCCGGAAGGGCAAGGCGGTCTGCTTCAAGGCGACCGACGCCCGGCCGATGGGCCGCCAGACCCAGGGGGTGACCGGCATCCGTCTCGGCCGGGGCGACGAGGTCATCGGGATGGGCGTGGCGCTCCCGCGGACCGAGGTCCTCTCGGTCACCGAGAACGGCTATGGGAAGCGGACCACGGTCGAGGATTTCCCGACCCACAATCGCGGCGGCCAGGGGGTCATCCTCGCCGCCCTCACCCCGAAGACCGGCAACGTCGCGGCCATCCAGGTCATCGACGAGAAGAGCGAAGAGGTGCTGCTCATCTCGAGCAACGGGGTGGTCATCCGGACCCCGCTCGAGCAGATCCGGGTCCTCGGCCGCGCGACCCAGGGGGTCAAGGTCATGGCCACCGGCGAGGCCAAGATCGCTTCGATCGCGACCTTCGCGCCGGATCACCGCGCCTCCCAGACCGAGCTCGGCCTGCAGAACGGCGGGTAGGCGCCGTCCAGCAGGCACAACGGCAAGCCGTCCTCTGGACGGTGTCCGTACGTTCTTCGCAGAAAGTGGGCCGTTCTGGTACGAATGTGTGGCCACAGGCCGTTGCGCATGGGCTTGAGCCCTCGTTAGGTTCCTTGCGGCGGTACTCGATCGAACACCGCGCGAACACCATGAGGGGGTACGCAGAGGACCGGTGATCAGGCTCGACGACGTCAGCAAGCGCTATCCGAACGGCACCGCGGCGCTGCACGACGTCGACCTCTCGATCGAGGCAGGGGAGTTCATCTTCCTGGTCGGCTCATCCGGAGCAGGCAAGTCAACGCTCATCCGCCTGCTCATCCGAGAGGAGCTCCCCACGACCGGCCGGGTGGTGGTCGACGGCCATGACGTCGCCCGGCTGCGCCGCGGCCAGATCCCGCTCCTTCGCCGCACGGTCGGCGTGGTGTTCCAGGACTTCAAGCTCCTCCCGAACAAGACCGTCGCCGAGAACATCGCCTTCGCCCTCCTGGTCACCGGGCACGAAGGTCAGGCGGTGAGGGAGGAGACCGAGCGCGCGCTCGCGCTGGTCGGCCTCACCCACCGGCGCGGCCACTTTCCCCGCGAGCTTTCCGGTGGCGAGCAGCAGCGCGTGGCCATCGCCAGATCGCTGGTGAACCACCCGAAGATCATCATCGCCGACGAGCCGACCGGGAACCTCGATCCGGTCACCAGCTGGGAGATCATCAAGCTCCTCACCCGGGTGAACGAGCTCGGCACGACGATGGTGATGGCCACCCACAACGCCGAGATCGTGAACGCGCTCCGGCGGCGGGTCCTCCACCTCGACCACGGCGCGGTCGTCCGCGATGAGCGCGAAGGCCTGTACGCGGCATGAAGCGCATCGCCTACGTCGCCGGCGCGGCCTGGGAAGGCTTTTGGCGCAACCCGGTGATGAGCATCGCCTCGACGCTCACCGTGTCATTGATGCTGCTGCTGTTCGCGTTCTTCATCGTCACCGACCGCGGGCTGCAGGCCGCGGTCGCGGTCCTCGAGTCCAAGGTCGAGCTGGTGCTGTACCTCGAGGACACCGCGAAGCCATCGGACATCCTCGCCTTCAAGGCGCGGATCGAGAAGGACCCGGCGGTCACCCGGGTCGATTACGTCACGAAGGATCAGGCGCTGGCCCGTCTCCGCGAGATCGCCGCGCGGAAGAAGGACTTCGATCTGGCGGACGTCGACACCAACCCGCTGCCGGCCACGCTCGAAGTCAAGATGGCCAGCGCGCAGGAGACCTCCCGCCTCGCGAGCTCGCTCAAGGATGAGGTCGGGCGCGGGGTGGTGTCGGACGTCGTCGACAATCCGACGGTCGTCGAGAAGCTGCTCACGATCACCCGAGTGCTCTCGATCGGCGGCATCGCGGTGCTGGGGATGATGCTGTTCGTCGCGCTCTTCGTCATCGTCAACACCATCCGCATCGCCGTCCACGGAAGGCGCGACGAGATCGAGATCATGAAGCTCGTCGGGGCGACCGACTGGTTCGTCCGCTGGCCGTTCATCCTCGAGGGAATGCTCGTCGGCACCCTCGGCGCGGCGGTCTCGCTGGGGATCATCATCGCCGGCGCGGGACCGGTCACGAACGCCATGATCGGCTTCCTCGACATTCTCCCGGTCTCGCTCGGCGCGAACTTCATCGCCGAGCTCGTCCTTGGGGTATTCGGCTTCGCCCTCCTGGTGGGAGCCGGCGGCGCCTCGATCTCGGTGCGGACCCACCTGGCCAAATGAACGTCGTTCGCCGTCGCCCCCGGTCCCGTCCCGGAGGCTCCTTGACCGCGACCGGTCCCGGGTGCGACCATCGCGGGGTTATGGGAGCTCCCCGGATCGTCCGGGGAGGTGGTGGTGGTACTCGCGGCCTTCGCACGACCATCGTCGTGCTGGCTGCACTCGCCCTGTTCCTGGGGCAGCAGCTCCCCGCGTACGCCGAGGACCCGATCGCCGACGCGACGCGGAAGAAGGCGGAGCTCGAGCGAGCGGTCCAGGTGTCGCGGCAGAACACCGAGCGCTACAAAGAGGCGGCAAGTCAATTCGAGGCCGCGGTCCGGAACGCGAATGCCCGGATCGGCGATCTCGCCGCGAAGCAGGCGCAGGCCCGGTCCGAGGCCGAGAATCTGGGATTCGAGATCCAGATCGCCGAAGAGCAGCTCCAGCTGGTGTCCTTCCAGCTCAGCGAGACCAAGGCGCTCACCGAGTCGCTCACCGCGCAGGTGAGCGAGCAGAACCGGCAGCTCGTCAAGCGCGAAGATCTGTATTCCAAGCATCTCAAGACCACGTACCGCCAGGCGCAGGTGAGCCCGCTCGAGATGCTGCTGTCGTCCGGCTCGCTCTCCGAATTCGCGAGCCGGGTCCAGGCGATGGTCCTCATCAACCGCCAGGACGTGCAGCTCGCGAGCGAGATCAAGTCGCTGCGCGCCGACACCGCGCGGAAGCAGGACGATGCCGCGGCGAAGACGAAGGAGATCGGCGGCCTCCAGGACCAGATCACCGAGCAGCGGGCCCATCTGGCCGCACAAAAGGCCGAGTTCGACCGGCTGGTCGCGCAGGCACAGGTCGCGATCAACTCCCAGGCCGCCGTGCGCGAGGACGCGGCGAACAACCGGAACAGCCAGCTCGAGCTGGTCCGCAGCGCCAATAGCGAGACCGCGAACCTGAACCGGCAGCTCGAGCAGACCGAGGCGAACCTCGCGAACCTCGCGGCCCAGCTGGCCGCCCGCTCCGGTCTGGGGACGTTCAACGGCACGAAGCTCCCGACCTGGCCCCTCGCCGGTGCCATCACCTCGGGATTCGGTGCGCGCTGGGGTGGCTTCCACAACGGTTTGGACATCGCCGCGCCGCTCTATTCCCCGATCCGGGCTGCGGCCCCGGGCCGCGTGGTGACCGTGGGGAAGCCGTACCTCGCCTACGGGGACACGGCGACCGTCGTGATCATCGCGCACGGGAACAATTTCTCGACGCTGTACGGGCACCTCGATGATCGCGCCCGCGCGCCGATCGTCTCGGTCGGCCAGTACGTCCAGGCCGGGCAGGTCATCGCGTTCGAAGGCATGACCGGTTGGACGACCGGGCCGCACCTGCATTTCATGACCATCGTCAACGGACGCGCCGTCGACCCGCTGCCCTACCTACCCTGACCAGACCCAGGCAGCCGACCCCCCACGACCCCCGTCTGGCGATGACGCCACGGTGACATTGACGACCCATCGTCGGGGTGCGACGA
>DATLEG010000115.1:0-3613 GCA_035525465.1 Saccharimonadales bacterium (SeqCode) | reverse complement strand
TCCCGGCGCCATTCGGGCCGAGGTAGCCGAAGATCTCGCCGCGCGGCACGGCCATCGTGAGCCCGGCGAGGGCGGTGATCCGGCCGTAGCGCTTCGCGAGCTCCTCGGTGCGCAGGGCGAGGTCGGCCGGATCCGCGGAGCTCAACGGAGCGAGTTGGCCACCGCCAGGGTCTCGGCCTCGGTGAGGGTGCCGCCCACCAGATAGACGAGCCCGCTCTGCTGCCAGATCACACCGCTGCCGAGCCCGGTCGAGTCCCCGACGAAGAGTCCATCCGTCACGCCGTGGACCGTGACACGCTTCGTGGTCGCTTGTCCCACTGGGATCGGGATCGGAAGCGTGCTTGCCGGATCGTTGATGCCTTTGATCTGCGCCGCGAGCTCCGGTGAGATCCCGGGCTGCGCCAGGAGATAGCCCTGGATCTGCGCGATGCTCGCCCGATCGGACCCGACGGTCGGCGTTCGGGCGACGACCACGACCACACCGGCCGACGGGCTGCCGGCGGTCCCCGTTCCGTAGCTCATCACGATCGCCGGCCCGCCGGTGAAGACGAGGGTGCTTCCGTCGATGCTTGCCGGCATCGGCGGGGCGGTGCGGCCGGTCTTGGCCGCAGCAGCGGCGGCCGTCGCCGCGTCGAAGGTGAACGTCGCGGTCGTGCGGTCGAGGACGCCGTACACCGCCGGACCGCCCACCCGCGAGGGGAGGGTCACCACCGGAGCGGCGAGTCCGGTGGCCGCGCTCGCGGCCGCGGCGCTCGCGACCTGATGCGGCGCGGGCTGCTGCGACCAGGTGAGGCTGCCGAAGGCGCCAAGCTGCTCCAGCGTCCGCAGATCACCCGGGGCCACGTTCACCGCGGTGAACTGCCGGGCTTCGAAGATCTGGAAGATCGAGTCGGCAACACCGGTGAGCCCAAGCGCGGCCGCGACCACGACGGCCGTCGCCACGGCGCCGGCCCACTTCAGGGGAGCGCCGAATGATCCTGCCAGGCCTGCTGTTCCGATCGGACCCGCCGACCGCACACGTTCACGGAAGAGGGCCAGTGCCGCGCCGGCATCGGGATCGAGCGCCGGCATCGCGAGCAGCGGCTCGGGCTCGATGTCCCGTGTGTCGTTCAGTGCGTGGTCTGGTGTCATCGGATCATCTCCCTGCGGAACGCATCCTGCGCCCGCCGTAGCCGTGTGCCGACCTGGTCGGCCTTGACGCCGGATGCCGCGGCGACCTCCGCGTAGGACAGTCCGCTATAGCGCAGTGCGAGGAGCTCGGCGCTTGCCTCCGGCAGGCGCGCGAGCGCGGCCCTGACCTCCCGCGCGCGCTCATGCTCCAGGGCGGCCGCCTCGGGATCCGGGTCCGCCGCAACGCCGGCCGCGGCCTCGCGAACGTCGCGCCGCTTGCGGCTGCGCACATCGTTGAGCGCGGTGTGCGCGGCGGCCCGGTGGAGCCAGGCCGGTGCGAACGGTGCGTCGGCCGGATGCTGGCGATGGAAGGCCAGGAAGACCTCCTGGGCGACGTCTTCCGCGGCATCCCGCTCCCCCAGGACGCGATAGGCGATCCGCACGACCCGCGCGTACTCCGCAAGGAAGAGCCGCTCGAACTCCCCCCGGAGCGCGGCCGCGCCGGAGCGGGCACGTTCAGCCGGCAGGGTCATCGCCCGAGCTTCCATCCGTCAACAGCAGAGCACCGCCGGCCACCGAAATGTGACACCCGCCAGGTCCGTGCCGTCCCGGAGGCTAGTCAGGCAGGCGCCCGAACACGATCCGCGAGATGCCGAGCAGGCCGATGCCGAGGGCTGCAGCCCAGGATAGGGCCGAGATGAGCGGCGCGTTGAAGTCGGTGCCCGAGAGGGCCGCATGGAGGAACAGGGTCACGAAGGCGACATAGCTGGACCGGTGGATCCACCGCCAGATCCGGTCCGACATCCGCCGTCGGAGCCAGCTGCTGACCACGATGATGAGGATGAGGTCGAACGAGATCGTACCGAGGCCGATCGCGATCGCCCCGTAGCTCACACCGAACGGGATCAGCAGATCCGCAGGCCCGATGCGCGCGGTGCGATCGAGCAACAGCGCGACGACGTGCAGGGCGCCTAGCGGGATCCAGAGCCAGCTCACCCAATCATGCAGGGCCCGCAGCGCGCGATTCTTCGCCAAGAAGTCGAGCACCGAGGTGCGCAGCGCGATCCCGGACAGGACCGCGAGGCAGAGCGCCGCGTAGGACGCCAGGCCCGCGGCCCGGGCGATGATCCAGATCAGCAGCTGCGCCTCCACGGCTGGTCAGGATACGTGCGTGAAGGTGAGCGGCGCGAGGGTCGCGGTGCGCACGCCCGGCTCCAGGGAAAGACGCGGCGCGGCACTCCCTGGTGCGGCCGTCCTCTGGCCTGGGCGCAGCGTGATCAGCGCTCCGATGGACGGCACCGGGCTGGGGCTGGGGCTCGCGCTGGCCGCGGGTCTATCGGCCACCGGCGGCTGGAGCGGCGCGGTCACGTTCTTCACGTGCGTGCTCGCGTAGTCGAAGGAGCCGGCGAGCGAGGCGAGCGTGATGCAGGCCGCCCCGAGCTTGAGCGACCAGGCCGGCAGGGTGGCCATCAGGCCGCCGCGATGAAGGGCATCCGCTCGAAGCGCTGACCGAGCACCTCCGCGCCGTCGACCCGCAGGTGCCCGGTGAGGATCTCCTGGTAGACCGAGCGGAAGTCGACGGTGTAGGCGAGGTTGTTCTGGGCGTCGAGCTTGCGGAGATCCGCCCGCTGGCCGTAGAGGCCGCCCCGGACCGGATCGCCGATGAGGAAGACGGGTGACGAGGTCCCGTGATCGGTCCCGCCCGACGCGTTCTCGTTCGGCCGGCGACCGAATTCCGACCAGGTGGCGATGAGGACCCGGTCGGCCATGCCGTAGGCCGTAAGATCGGCATGGAAGGCCGAGACCGCGGCGTCGAGGTAGGCCATCAGCTGGGCGTGCCGGTTCTGCTCGGTGTAGTGGGTGTCGAAGCCGCCCAAGGTCACGTGGAGCACCTTCACCCCTGTCCCGGTGACGATGAGCTCGGCCGCGAGCTGCAATGCCGCGGCGAGCTGATTCTTCGAGCGGTAGACGAGCTTGGGGTCGTCTGAATACATCGCCTTGGGGGTGTACTTCGCGGCCGAGGTCCGGAGCTGCGCGACGGTGTCGCGGACCGTGGACATCGCGGTGTCGAAGAGCGCGCCGTAGATCCCGGGCGTTCCGGTGTAGAGCGTGCCCATGACCCGCTCGACGTTGTCGCCGTTCCCCTGGAATTTGAATGAGCTCTGTTCATTGATGACGGTGAGCGTCGCCTGGAGGTCCCGCAGCGCACCGGGGGTCGAGGTCGTCCCGGTCGCGCAGCCGATGAGCGGGTGGCCCGCGGAGTCGTAGTTCTTCTCGATCGTCTTCCCGAGCCAGCCGTCCTGCTGGCGACGGGTCGGGTCGCCCGTCTCCCAGACCCGGATGGAATCGAAATGCGAGAAGCTCGGCTTGGGGTAGCCGACGCCCTGGACGATCGCGACCTTGCCGGAGTCGTAGAGCTTCTTGATGCCGGCGAGGTTCTGGTGCAGGCCGTGGTCCTTGTCGAGGGGAAGGGCGGCGTCGGCCTCCCTGCCCAGGGTCGGCC
>DATLEG010000107.1:0-8053 GCA_035525465.1 Saccharimonadales bacterium (SeqCode) | reverse complement strand
GTCCGGCCGCAAGATCGCGGGGAGCTACGCCGATCTCGATGTCGCGCTGCTGCTGCTGGACAAGATCAAGACGAGCGAGTTCTTCGACTACCAGGTGTATTTCGTGAGCGAGCTCAGCAAGGCCCTGGAGACGAACGATCTCGACGTGGTGATCCTCAATCAGGCCTCGCTGCTCCAGCGCGCGCAGGTCATCCGCACCTGGTCGCTCCTGTTCCAGCGGGACCACAAGCGGCGGGTCCAGTTCGAGGCCCGCTCGACGATGGAATACCTCGAGTTCAAGAAGTACGACGAGCTGCAGTCCAAGGCCCTCGCCGAGCGGGTGCGCGGCGAGCGGTTCGCGATCGACGAGGAGTACGTGCGCGCGCGCCTGGCCCGGCTGCGGGAGTACGTCGTGCTGCTCCAGGACCTCCAGCCGATCGACCGGGTGAAGTTCCGGGCCGACCACAAGCTCTACGGGCTCGCCCAGTGGTACCTCCAGCAGGCGGTGGAGCTCCTCTTCGCCACCGGCGCCTATCTGGTGAGCGCGCTCGCCCTGCCCAAGCCGGAGGCGTATCACGACATCCTCGACGCCATCGCCTCGCACGGGATCATCGAGCGGCCCCTGGCGTATCGTTTGGAGCAGCTGGCCAACCTGCGCAACCTGCTCGCCTACGACCGGGAGCAGACGGACATCGATGAGGTGTACGGGCACATGCAGAGCCGCCTACCGGATCTCGCGGCGTTCGCCGATCAGATCGACGGCTTCCTCGGAGCGGACCGAGCCGTATGAGCGCGTCCCCGATGGTGACGGGGACGACGACGGCGCAGCCTAACCCCGCAGACCCTGACGATCCGGACCGTGCGGCCCTCCCGCGCGAGGCCGGGCTCACCGATGCCGAAGCGGCGGCGGTCCGCGCCCGCCTCGGCCGCGAGCCGAACCCGCTGGAGTGGGCGATGTTCGGCGCGATGTGGAGCGAGCACTGCGCCTACAAGCACAGCAAGGCGCTGCTGCGCACCCTCCCCACCACCGGGGCCAAGGTCGCCCTGGGGCCGGGAGAGAACGCCGGCGCGGTGGATATCGGCGGCGGCCTGCTCTGCGTGTTCAAGATCGAAAGCCACAACCACCCCTCGGCGGTGGAGCCGTATCAGGGGGCGGCGACCGGCGTGGGAGGGATCCTGCGCGACATCTTCGCCATGGGCGCCCGCCCGGTCGCCGTGCTGAACGCCCTCTTCTTCGGCGATCCGGCCGAGGAGCGGACCCGGCGACTGGTGCGCGGCGTCGTCGGGGGCATCTCCTTCTATGGGAACTGCGTCGGGATCCCCGATGTCGGCGGCCACGTGTCCTTCGAGCCCGGCTACGGCGGTAACCCGCTGGTGAACGCGATGTGCATCGGCCTCGCCGACCGCTCCGACCTCCGTTCCGCGGCCACCGCCCGCCCGGGGAGCGCGGTCTACCTGGTCGGCTCGGACACCGGCCGCGACGGCATCGCCGGCGCGTCGCTCCTCGCCTCCTTCGAGCTGGGGGAGGGCGACGCCAGCAAGCGCCCCTCGGTGCAGGTAGGCAACCCGTTCCTGGAGAAGCTGCTCCTCGAGGCGACGTTGGAGCTGGTCGCCGCGGACGCCGTCGAAGCGGTCCAGGACCTTGGCGCGGCCGGCCTCACCTGCGCGGTGAGCGAGGTCGCGGCCAAGAGCGGCGTGGGGATGCGGATCGATCTCGACGTCGTCCCCCGCCGCGCCACCGGCATGGTCCCCTTCGAAGTGATGCTCTCCGAATCCCAGGAGCGGATGCTCGTCATCGCCCGCCCCGGACGCGAAGCCGACGTGGAGCGCGTCTTCGCCCGCTGGGAGCTGCACGGCGTCCGGATCGGCGAAGTGACCGCCGAAGAGCGCATGGACCTGCACGCGCAGGGCGTGCTCGTAGCATCGCTGCCGCCGAAGGCCCTCGCCGACGACGCACCCGAGTACGACATCACCGCCTGGGCAGCCGAGCCTCCAAAAGATGCCCCACGCAGGCCCACGGAAATGGAAGTTCCTGGAGGCGTTCAAAGTTTGCGACCCGAAGGGTCGCAGACAGAGGCCCTGCAGAAAATAGGCTTGGAGCTGTTGGAGCTGCTGGCGTCGCCGGCCATCGCGTCGCGGGCGGCGCTGTACCGGACCTATGACCAGATGGTCGGCACCGACACGGTCGTCGGTCCGGGGGGCGACGCCGCGGTGCTGCGGATCAAAGGACGCCCCGACGGCATCGCCGCGGCGGTGGACGCCGCGCCGCGCATCGCCGCGATCGACCCGTACGTCGGCGCCGCGTCCGCGGTCGCCGAGGCGACCCGCAACCTTGTCTGCCTGGGCGCCGAGCCCCTGGCCCTCACCGACTGCCTCAACCTGGGCAACCCCGAGCGCCCCGCCGGCGCCTGGCAGCTCATCCGCACCATCGACGGGATCAGCGCGGCCTGCGAGGCGCTGGGCGTGCCGGTCGTCTCGGGGAACGTCTCGCTCTACAACGCCACCGCCGGCCGGGACATCTGGCCCACCGCGACCATCGGTGCCGTCGGGCATCTTCCGGACGTCAGCGCGCACCTGCCGGTCACCACCGGCCGGCCCGGCGATCTCGTCCTCCTCGCCGGGAGCGCCGAGGTCGCGATCGGTGCTTCGGTCTACGGCGCGTCGCGGGGGATCCACGAGGGACCCATCGGCATCGACCTCGCGCTCGAGGCGCGGCTCCAGCGATTCGTCCTCGCGGCGCACCGCTCCGGCGCGCTGCGCGCGGCACACGATCGCAGCGACGGCGGCCTCGCGGTGGCCCTCGCCGAGCTCGCGCTCCGGGATGGCCTCGGGATGCGGGTGACCCTCCCCGCGGTGCGCGGCATCGACAAGCGGGTGATGCTCTTCGGTGAAGGACCCTCCGGGATCGTCCTGGTCCTCGCCCCGGACCGTGAGACCGGGGTCCGCGCGCTGGCGAAGACCCACGACGTGCCGCTCTGGACCCTCGGGGCGATCGGCGGCGATCTGCTCGAGGTCGCGCCGGTGCTCGGCCTTCCGGTCGCCGCGCTCGCGCGGGCCCACGGCGAAGGACTCGCCACCGCTCTCGGCCGGAGCGTGAACTAGCCATCTGCGGCGTCTGTGGCATCTGGTCTCCGGCGGGCGTGGATCCGACGGAAGCGGCGCGCCTGATGTTCTTCGCGCTCTACGCGCTCCAGCACCGGGGGCAGGAGTCGGCGGGCATCGCCGCGACCGACGGGACAGATCTGCGCGTGCTCCGGCGGATGGGACTGGTCGGCCAGGTCTTCAGCGAGCCGGACCTCGGCACCCTCGGCGGCCGCGCCGCGATCGGCCACACCCGCTACTCGACTACCGGCTCCTCCCGCCTGGAGAACGCGCAGCCGATGGTCGTCACCGACCGCGAGCTGGGTGGGATGGCCCTCGGGCACAACGGCAACTGCATCAACGCCCACGAGATGCGCGAGACCCTCGCCGCCGCCGGGGCCTCGTTCGTCACCTCGAGCGACACCGAGGTCGTGGCCCAGGCGATCGCGTCGTCCGCCGGGGCAAGCTGGGATGAGCGGATCCTCGCCGCGCTCCCCCGGCTCGCCGGTGCGTGGTCGCTCACCATCCTCACCCCGACGGCGCTGTACGCGATCCGCGATCCGCTCGGCGTGCGCCCCCTCAGCCTCGGCCGGCGGGGTGATGCCTGGATCGTGGCCAGCGAGACCTCGGCGCTCGACACGATCAGCGCCGAGTTCGTCCGCGACGTCGCCCCGGGGGAGGTCCTGCGCATCGACGATCGCGGCGCGGTGACCATCGGCGACCTCGCGGCGCCGCAGCGCGGCCTGTGCATCTTCGAGCACGTGTACCTTGCCTCGGCCTCGAGCCGGATCGGCGGGTCCTCGGTCTACGCGACCCGTGAGCGGATGGGGGAGATCCTCGCCGATGAGCAGCCGGCCGACGCCGATGTCGTCATCCCGGTCCCCGACAGCGCCATCCCCGCGGCGGTGGGCTACGCCCGGCGGATCGGGCTCCCCTTCCGCGAGGGCCTGATCAAGAACCGCTACATCGGCCGCACGTTCATCCAACCGACCGCGGAGCTGCGGAAGAACAGCATCGCCCTGAAATACAACGCGCTGCACGATGTGCTCGCGGACAAGCGGGTCGTCGTCATCGACGACAGCATCGTCCGTGGCTCGACCAGCGGCCCGATCGTCGCCCTGCTGCGCAAGAACGGGGCGAAGGAGGTGCACCTGCGGGTCTGCTCGCCGCCGATCCAGCACCAATGCTTCTTCGGCGTGGACATGGCCCGGCGCGAGGATCTCATCGCGTCGCAGTTGGACATCGAGGGCATCCGGCGGCACGTCGGCGCGGACTCGCTCGGCTACCTGTCCCTCGAGGGGATGGTCCGCGCGACCGGAGGCGGGGCGGGGGAATTCTGCACCGCGTGCTTCACCGGCGACTATCTCGTGCCGGTGCAGCTCGACCTCGGCAAGGATGTCCTGGAGGCGATCCGCTTATGAGCACCTACAAGGAGGCCGGCGTCGATATCTCGCGGGCCACCGACGCACTCGCGCGGATCAAGGATCGCGTCCGCGCGACCAAGCGCCCCGAGGTCATCGGCGACATCGGCGCCTTCGGCGGCCTCTTCCGCTTCAACGGTCTGCGCGACGCGGTCCTCGTGGCGACGACCGATGGGGTGGGGACCAAGCTCGAGCTGGCGCGGCTCCTCGACCGGCACGAAGGGGTCGGCGCCGACCTGCTGAACCACTGCGTGAACGACGCGCTGGCGATGGGCGCCGAGCCGCTCTTCTTCCTCGACTACTTCTCCACCAGCCGCCTCGATCCCGCGGTCTTCGCCCGGGTCGTCGGCGCGATGGCCGACGCCTGCAAGGCCCAGGGCGTCGCGCTCCTCGGTGGCGAGACCGCCGAGATGCCGGGGATGTACGCCGATGGGGCCTACGACCTGGCGGGCTTCCTCGTTGGCGCGGTCGAGCGGAGCCTGGTCCTCGATCCGGCCGCGGTGGTCGCGGGCGACGTGCTCATCGGGCTTCCCTCGACCGGTCTCCATACGAATGGCTACACCCTGGCCCGCGCGATCTGCGATCGCACCGCGGTGGCCGAAGGCCGCGACGTCGTGGAGCTCCTGAACGCGCCGCGGCCCGAGCTGCTCGGCGGATCGCTCGCCGATGCGCTCCTGGCGGTGCACCGCTGCTATCTGGAGGACATCCGCGTCCTTCGCGCCGCGGCCAACGTGCGCTCGATCGCGCACCTCACCGGCGGCGGTTGGGAGGGGAATCTTCCCCGGGCGCTTCCGGAGGGGCTCGGCGCGGTGGTCGACCGCGGCGGCTGGATCGTCCCGCCGCTCTTCCGCTGGCTCGCCGAGGCGGGTGCGGTGGGAGAGGCCGAGTGCTATGACACCTGGAACATGGGGATCGGACTGGTCGCGATCGTCGCCGCCGCGGATGAACGCGCCGCCCTCCGGGCGCTTCCTGACGCGATCCGGATCGGGGTCGCTGAGCCGGCCGCCGCCGGCGCGCCCCGCGTCCGTTGGGCATGACCCTGCGGATCGGCGTTCTCGTTTCTGGACGTGGGACGAATCTCCAGGCGCTCATCGATGCCTGCGCCGATGGCCGCCTTGATGGGCGGATCGTCTACGTCGGCTCGAGTCGCAAGCACGCGCCCGCGCTCGAGCGTGCCGCCACCGCCGGGATCCCGGCCGCCGCGTTCCCGCCCGCGGCGAACGGGGGCCGCGAGGCCGCGCAGCTCCTGATGGCCGCGCGCCTGCGGGCCGAGGACGTGGACCTTGTCGTGCTCGCGGGCTTCGACCGCATCCTCTGCGACGCGTTCTTCGGCCGCCTTGGGGATGTGCCGGTGATCAACATCCATCCGGCCCTGCTCCCCGCCTTCGGCGGGATGCACGGGATGGCGGTCCATCAGGCGGTCCTGGACGCGGGGGTTCCGGAGACCGGCGTCACGGTCCATCGCGCCCATGCCGGACAGCTCGACGCGGGGGAGATCCTGGTCCATCGCCGGGTCGCGGTCCTGCGGGGTGACGATGCCGAGACGCTCGCCGCCCGCGTGCTCCAGGTCGAGCACGAGGCGATCGTCGACGCGGTCGCGCGCTTCGTGCCGTCGGCGGCGCCGGTCTAGGCGATGAGCCTCAGGCGATGAGCGTTACCCCGGTCGCGCCACTGCGCGGGACCACCCGGTTCGTCCGGTACGCGTTCATGCCCAATCGCCTGCAGTACTGCGGCGGCGACGACAACCGCACGATCCTCGACTACGCGGTCGCCGACGTGCGCGAGCCTCCGCTCGTGGGGATGCTGAAGAAGTTCACCGGCGCGCTCCCATACCTCTCGCTCATCGCCCGAGGCAACGGCATCGCCGATCCATTCGATGAGCGGGTCGTCGAGGCCTACTGGCTGGGGAACGAGCTCCTCGAGAAGGTCGAGGCGCGCGCGCTGTACGACGACCTCCGCGCCCGGTACGGCACGCAGCTGTCACCGAAGGTGATGGACCGGGTCGCGGCGAAGGCGCCGGCCGGCGCGCGGCCGCACCATAGCTTCCACGTCCTCGATGTGTGGCGGCAGGCCGAACGGGGGAAGGCCGACGTCCTGGCGATGGTCGACTCGTGCCGCATCAGCTGGGGCACCGTCACCGGCATCGACGGCGGCGAGCTCATCGTGCAGCGCCCGCCGGTCGTGTACCGCGACGGCGCGCTCGCGCTCGACCCGCCGCGGTCGGAGCGGGTGACCCGGATGCTCGAGGGCCAGGGCTTCGTCGCCGACGCGAAGATCGGCGACCTCGTCTCGATCCACTGGAGCTGGGCCTGTGAGGTCCTCACCCCGGCGCAGCAGCGCACCCTCGAGCGGTACACGCGCTTCCATCTCACGCTCGCCAGCCAGACCCTCTAGGGGAGCGGCGACCGTGGCCCTCCGTGTCGGGCGCCGGACCTTCCTTGCCGGTGCCGGCGCGCTGCTCGTCGCCTGCGCCGCTCCGGAGGCCGCGGTGCCGAGCCCGGCGGTCCGCCGGCAGCGGGTGACGCTCTCCTGGCCGGCCGACACCGGTTACCCCAGCCCCTTCGCGTTCAGCGCGGTCGGGCCGGGCGGGGTGGTGAAGCTCATGCTCGCCTACGACACGCTCACCTGGAAGGACGAGCGCGGCATCATTCCCTGGCTGGCGGAGCGCTGGACCACGAGCGATGACGGCCGCAGCCACACCTTCACGATCCGCGACGGCGTGCGCTTCCATGACGGCCACGCGCTCACCGCGGACGATGTCGCGTTCACCTTCGGCTACTTCGCCCGGTTCCCGTTCAAGTGGACACCGACGACGGTCGTGGAGCGGGCCGAGGCCGTTGATCCCCGCACCGTGCGGATCACCCTCGCCGCGCCGCACGCCCCGTTCCTCGAGGACATCGCCGGCACGGTGCCGATCCTTCCACGCCACATCTGGGAGGCGGTGACCGATCCGCTCGCGTTCCGCGGAGACGGGGCGACGGTCGGGAGCGGCCCGTTCGCGCTCGCGTCCTATGCCGACGGGCGGGGGGAGTACCTCTACCGCGCGCAGGACCGGCACTTCGCCGGCCGGCCGGCGGTCTCCGAGGTGGCCTACGTGCTCGTTCCCGACGCGCAGCGGACCATCGCGCTCCAGACCCACGCGGCGGACGTGTACCTCGCGACCGAATACGAGCTGGTGACCGCGTTCGCCAACGGCGACCCCTACAGGGTCTTCACCACCCCCGGTCTCAGCGTCATGCGGCTCATCCTCAACGTGGACCGCGCGCCGTTGCACGATGTGCGCGTCCGGCAGGCGATCGCCCACGCCCTCGACCGCGCGGATCTCGCGAGCCGGGTGACCCACGCGCCCGACGTCATCGTGGGCAGCGCCGGCCTCATCCCGCCGGATGCGGCGTGGGCCTCGCCGACGGTGCGGCAGTACCCGTTCGATCCGGCGCGGGCCCGCGCGCTGCTCGACTCGGCCGGCCTGCTCGATCGCGACGGTGACGGCCTGCGCGAGCTGACCGACGGCGCGCCGCTGGTCCTCGACCTCATCGCCAATCCCGCGATCCCCGACGGCGGGCTGGTGGTCG
>DATLEG010000079.1:0-4931 GCA_035525465.1 Saccharimonadales bacterium (SeqCode) | reverse complement strand
CTCCTGGCCGCCCTAGTGGTGGCCTCGCAGCCGTTCTGGCTGCTCCTGGTCGGCGGCCAGATCACCGGGCTCCTGCTCGGCCTGGCCGGACTCGCCACCGCGGCGCTCTCGCGCGGCCGGGCGCGCGCTGCCGGTGCGCTGATCGGCGCGCTCGTGCTCAAGCCGCAGCTCGTGCTCTTCCTGCTGCCCGGGCTGGTGCTCGCCCTGCCCGCGGCACGGCGCCGCCTGCTGTCCGGACTGGTCGGGGTCCTCGCGGTCTTCGGCGCCGTCGCCTTCGCCCGCGACCCGGGCTGGCTCGGTCCCTGGATCGGTGAGGTGACCGACCGGACCGCGGGGCTCACGCCGCGGCTGGCCACCCTGTGGGGCTTCGCGGCCGACGTGCTCGGCGCGGCCGCGTGGGCGGTCCCGCTGCTCGTGCTCTGCGCCGTGGGCGCGGCGCTGCTGGTGCGCGGCCGCGCGCTGACTCCCGCGGTCTGGGTCGCGCTGCTCATCCCCTGGTCACTGGCCGCGGCGCCACACGCCTGGAGCTACGACCACCTGCTCCTGGTCGTGCCGTGGGCCGCGACGCTCGCCTGCGTCAGCCGTCTGGCCGGCCGGCGGCGGCTGCTCATCCTGCTCTTGCTCGGGGTCTGCGCCTCGGGACTGCCGTGGCTGCTCTACGTCGTGGCGTTCGCCCGTGGACAGGAGACGTTGAGCGTCGCTGTTCCGGTCGCCTCGCTCTTCCTGGCCGCGTACGCCATCCGGGTGGCCGCGCCGTTCGGTCGCGTCGGGCGCGCCGTTCCCGCCTCCGGACTGGACCCCTAGGCCGTCGCGGGTCGCTCGGCCTCGTCGATGAGCATCACCGGGATGCCGTCCCGCACCGGATAGCGACGACCGCAGCTCGTGCAGATCAACCGGTCCCCCTCCTCACGCACCGCGGCGTGATCGGCCGGGCAGGCGAGGATCTCAAGGAGCGTCGGATCGATCGGCATGGGCGCACGCTACCGCATCCGGGTCAGTCCGGCTGGCTGGGCGCCTCATCGGCGAGCATCGTCTCGTCGCCGATGAGCGCGAAGACCCCCGCAAAGCCGAAGTAGTTCTGGGCCGACCGCCAGCTGAACCAGAGCACCAGGCTGGGAAGGACGACCGCGCCATTGGGGAACGACCGCCACCGCCGCCAGAGCAGGGTGAGCAGGCCGGCGAGCGCGACGGCCGACAGGAGCCCGTAGACCGCGCGGGGCCAGAGCGGAAGGACGCCGCCGATCCCAAAGCTCACCAGTCCGACCCCGTAGGGCTCGAGGGCGATGAGCATCGGCGCCGTCACCCCCCGGAGGAAGGCGTCGGGCGCACCCAGGAGGAACGGGAGGTTCGGGAGGATCGCGGTCGACGCGAGGATCCCCGTCCGGCGCAGCGCCTCGCCCCGTCCGTCGCGACGCCAGATCGCGAGGACATAGAACGGGACGAAGAACCAGGCTGGCTGGCGGCTGGCGACCGCCAGGCCGATGAGGATCGGCGAGATCGTCCGGTGCCGGATGAACATGAAGCCGAGCGCGAGCAGGAGGGCGTAGCTCGGATCGACCCCGGCGCTCAGGTTCTGCCGGCTGATCACCGCGCTGCCCACGACGACCGCGACGACCAGCGGCCGCCAGGCGATCTTGATCGGCCGCAGCAGGATCAGAACGAGCAACAGGATCTCCCCCAGGTACACCAGGCGGATGTCGGTGACCCCGAGGGCCATGAACGGCGCGGGAATGAGGAACGACAGCGCCGGATAGCTCAGCGTGTGGAGCTGCGAGCCGTCCTCCAGATGGGTGCCCAGCTCCGGGTCCAGACCGAACGTGCGCAGCGAGGCGATCACATCGACGCTTCGGTACGGGTTCTCCCCCTGAAGGAACAGCTCCGTGGCCCGGTTCTGCGCGACGACGGTGTCCACGTGGTAGGGCTGGCCGATGATGAGCACGGCCCCGACGAGCGCGTAGATCGCGAGCGCCAGGCCCGTCGCGAGCGCATCGCGGAGCAGCGGACGCAGCCGAACGACGGCCAGGAGCGGGAAGATCCCGACCCCGGCGACCACGAGCAGGTCGTCCGGCGCGAGGACCCCCGGCGACGCGACGGACACATGCCGATCCGCCACCGCGGCGACGCAGGCGACCGAAAGCAGGCCGAGCCCGATCCGCCGGACCCGCTCCTCGGGCGTCACCGTGTCGCGGGAGATGAGGATCGCGACGAGGGTGAACAGCGAGAGGATCGCGGCGATCGTGACCGACAACGGAAAGGCGTCGTCGAACGGATGCGGTCCGAAGAACCGGATCGCGGGGGTCCACAGGGCGAAGGCGCCGACGGTGAGCGGCCGGTACGCCGCGGGGGTCGCGGCGGTGGCCAGCCCGGCGGCGGCGACGTAGAGGAGGGTCGCCGCGTTGAGGCCATCCTGCACATGATCGAGCCCGATATAGGTGAGCGCGAACGCGACGAACGCGACGACGTTGGCGTGGCGGAACGCGTGGCGGCTCGCGGTGAAGGCGATGAGGGCGAGATAGAGGAGGAACCCGAACGAGAACGCCACGCTCGATCGCTCATCGAGCGCGTTGCTCACGGCCGTGGCGGAGACCACACCGGTCGCGGTGACGATGAGACCGGCACGGTCAAGCCGTGGGAGGGTGGTCACGCCGCCGCCGCGGGACGCCGGTGGGGCCACAGGGCACCGACCAGGATGGCGAACACGATCACCGGGATCACCGCGCTGAAGCTCTCCCGATGCCGTGCGACCGCGACCGCGTAGAACACCGGAGACACGATGACCAGGACGCCCAGCGCCGCAAGCACGACCGACCGCGCGCGAGCGGCGTCATGCGGGGCGAGCACCGAGCCGGCCAGCGCGACGGGGACCAGCAGCAGCAGATGGTCGTAGGACCAGGTGTAGATCGCCCCGGCGGATGACAGCGCGAGCCAGATCGCGAGCGAAGCGTCGCCGCGCAGTCCGAACCGGGTGGCGAGCGCGAGGCCGGCGAAGATCGCGGCGTAGCCGAGGAAGGTGCCCGCCGGCCCGAAGAGATCGGCGAGCGCGACCGGGATGGTCGCGTTGCGGGCGACCCGGGCGGGGGCCACCGCTCCGGTCCAGGTACCGAGCCACTGCGGCAGGAGGAGGGTCGCCCCCCCGACGATGAGCAGGCCCGCGGGGACCGCGACCCGTGCGACGCCACGCTCAAGCCCCAGCCGGAGCGCGGTGAAGACGAACAGCTGGGGCTTGGCGAGGAGCGCGAGCGAAGCGAAGGCGGCACGGGCGGGATGACCGGAGCGGATCGCGAGGACCGCCGCGCCCACCGCGGCGAGGAGCACGAAGGTCCATTGGCCGAGGACGAGCGAGTGGAACCCCGGCTGCGCGGCGAGCAGGGCAAGCCCGAACGCGCCGTGCAGGAGCGGCTGGGCCGGCAGGAGGGCGCGCAGCAGAGCGCGCAGCACGACCGCGGCGGCCGCCACCGTGCCGATCATCCAGATCCAGCCGGCGGTCTCGAGCGGCAGGAGCGCGAGCGGGGTCAGGGCCAGGGCGACCCAGGGGAAGTAGCCATAAACGGCCGTGTCCGGCACCTGCGTGCCCAGGCGCGCGACCGTCGCGCGCCAGGTCGCCGCGTCGTACGGATCCGCGCCGACGAGGAGTCCCCGGGCACCGGACCAGAACCCGGAAAAATCGTTCTCGTGCACCAGCTCGATGCGCCGCTCCAGCGGACCGAGCAGCACGATGAACGCGAGGCCGATCCCCAGGCCGGTGAAGAACGCGAGGTCGGCGCGCCGGGAGGAGCTCAGGGATGGGCCTCCGGCTGCCGGCGCGTCGCGGGTGCTGCCGCGCCGGCCCGCCGCCCGCGCTCGACCGCATAGGTCACGACCGCCGCCGCCTGCGTCGCGACCGCGACGCCAAGCACCACCCGGACGAGGGTCAGCGCGTCACGTCCGATCGCCAGCAGGAGGCCAAGCTCGGTGAAGACCGCGAGCGCCAGGAGCACGCCGAAGCGCATCTCGCCCCGGCCGATGAAGTGGGCGATCCAGAGCGAGAGGAGCGCATTGAGCAGCGCGGCAACGGCGTACGGCCCGATGAGCGACGCGGTGAGCGGGTATTGATCGCCGACCACGATGCTGGTGAAAAAGGCCGGCGCCAGAAGGTAGCCCAGGGTCACCGCGCCGCTGGTCGCCAGCACGAAGCCGAGGGCGATGAAGAGCGGCCGATCGGTGTCCTCCCCTCGGGCGTGGGCCCGCGCGGTGCGCTCGAGGAGGATGAAGCCCACGGCGATCGGTGCGAACAGGACCACCTTGGCCATCGTGATCGTCGCCGCATAGGCGCCGGCGTCCCCGGGTGGAAGGAGCGCCCGCTCGAGGATCGCGTCCAGGTTGGTCAATCCGGCGTAGGCGAGCATGATCACCGACGCGAGGAGGAAGAACCGGGTCTCGGCCTTCCCGAATTCGGCTTCGTGCACCGCTCCGCGGGCCGCGCGGAAGAGCGGTGCGAGGGGGACCGCCGACACCGCGACGCCGGCGACCAGCGCCGCGAGGGCGCCGATGAACGCTCCCGTCACCCCGTAGCCCAGCGCGACCAATCCGACGCCGACGATGAGCCGCGCGGCGGCCTGCGCGATGAAATACCACCCGAACCAGCCGAACTTCGCCAGGCCCTGGAGCAGCCCCCCGGCGAAGGTGAGCGGCGCCGCGGTGAACAGGGTGATCCCCAGGAGCGCGACGGGCACGACCGGGAGCGCGAGCGCGGCCGCGATCGCGGGGCTGGCGACGACCACGGCGAGGGCCGGCAGGCCGGCACCGACGACGATCCGCCGGCTCCAGCGCCGGACGAACATCCGCAGCGCGGCATCCTCGCCGCGGGCGTGATAGGTCGCGGTCAGGCGCGCGGTCGCCGATTGGATGACCTGGGCCGAGAGCGCTTCGAGGATGAGGATGCCGAAGAGCGC
>DATLEG010000096.1:0-7842 GCA_035525465.1 Saccharimonadales bacterium (SeqCode) | reverse complement strand
CTACAACGGGATGGTCCGCGCGCGCAACCGGGTGGACGAGGCCTGGAGCGGCATCGACGTCCAGCTCAAGCGGCGTCACGACCTCATCCCCAACCTGGTCGAGACGGTGAAGGGGTATGCCGCGCACGAGCGCGGCACATTCGAGGCGGTCACCCAGGCACGCGCGAATGCCGTGGCTGCCGGCGCGTCCGCCACTCCACAGCAGCGGGCCGAGACCGAGAACGTCCTCACCGGCACCCTGCGCTCGCTCTTCGCCGTGGCCGAGAATTACCCGCAGCTCCAGGCGATCCAGGAGTTCAAGGACCTGTCCGAGAATCTCACCGCCACCGAGGACAAGATCGCCTTTGCCCGGCGCTTCTACAACGGGAATGTGCGTGACTACAACACCGCGCTCCAGACCTTTCCCACGAGCGCGCTGGGCGGGATGTTCGGCTTCGCATCCGAGCAGTATTTCGAGCTCACTGACCCGACCGAGCGTGAGGTCCCGCAGGTGAAGTTCAGCTGACCTCCTCTGGCGCCCCGCTCGTCCCCCGGCTCAGCATCTACGACGCGCAGGCGCAGAACCGCACGCGGACGGTGCTGCTCATCCTCGGATTCGCGCTGGTCGTCGGGGCTCTGGCCTACATCTTCGGCCAGGTGTTCCTTCCCCAGGGTGGCGTCGCGATGCTCCCGGTCGCGTTCGCCTTTTCGGGCGGTTCGGCGCTCGTCTCCTACTTCGCCGGTGACAAGCTCGTGCTGGCGCAGAGTCGCGCCCGGCCGGTCGGCCCGGACGAGCAGCTGGAGCTGCGGAACATCGTCGAGGCCCTTGGGATCGGGCTCGGGATCCCCACGCCCGCGCTCTACCTCATCGACGATTCCGCACCGAACGCCTTCGCGACCGGCCGCGACCCCAAGCACGCGTCCGTCGTGGTCACCACCGGTCTGCTCGACAAGCTCGATCGGGAAGAGCTGGAGGGCGTCATCGCCCACGAGCTGTCCCACGTGGGCAATCGCGACATCCGGGTGATGCTCCTGGTGACGGTCATGGTGGGCACGATCGCGCTGCTGGCGGACTGGTTGATGCGCTCGATGTTCTGGGGCGGCGGGCGCAGCCGCGACGATCGGGACCGCGGCGGCGGCGGGCTGTTCATGATCCTTGGCCTCGTGCTCGCGCTGCTCACGCCGCTCATCGCCGGCCTGGTGCAGATGGCCGTATCGCGGCAGCGCGAGTATCTGGCCGACGCCTCGGGGGCGCTGCTCACCCGCCATCCCCAGGGTCTGGCGAACGCGCTCCGGAAGATCGCCACGGACCGCGAGCCGCTCGAGGTCGCGAACAAGGCGACGGCATCGCTCTATTTCGCCAACCCGCTGAAGGACCGGCCGATCCAGTTCGACCGCCTCTTCGACACCCATCCGCCGATCGAGGAGCGCATCCGCCGGCTCGAAGCGATGTGATGTCGCGGGCGACGGCGTACGCGACGGGTGCCGCCGCCGTGCTCGTCGTTCTTGCGATCCTGGCCGGCTCCGGCGCATCCCGGCTCCGCTCGGTGCCCCCGCCATCGCCGTCGAGGCCGGCGGTCATCCCGTCCGCGCCGACGGCGACCGAGGCCCCCGATACCGGACCACTCGTCTTCGTTCAGCCGCTGTCGGCGGGCTGCGCCGCCGGTGAGGGCGTGTACGTCGTCTCCGACGGGGGTGGTATCGGACGCTTCGACGGGGAGCACTGGCAGCTCATCGACCCGACCCTCCGCTCCCTCGTGGCCGTCGCCTGCCGGGGCACCGAGCTCATCGCCGTCGGCGGTGCGGGCGGGGTGGTGACGATCGACGATCAGGCGCGCTCGATCCGCACCGACGCGGTGCAGCTCGACGACCTCCGCGGGATCTCGCTGCTCCCTGACGGCGCCCTCGCGGCCGGGCGGCGGGGCAGCGTCGTGCGCCGGACCGCCGCAGGATGGTTCCCGCACGCCGCCGGTCTGGAGGAGGATCTCGAGTCGATCGTGGCCTTCGACCCGCTGTCCGCCTGGGTCGTCGGCGCGGGTGGGGTCACCTATCGCCTCGAGCGGGCCGGCTGGCGGGCGATCCCGAGCGGGACCGCCGTGACGCTCCGGGCGGTCGTTGGAGCGGGAGCCGATGCGGTCGTGGCGGTCGGCGATGCCGGCACGATCCTGCGGTCCCGCGGCGGGGTGTGGGAGGCGCCCGCGGCCGTCCCTCCGGGGCGCGGCGACATCAGCTTTCGCGCCGCGGCGCTCATCGGCTCGTCCACCTGGATCGTCGGCGATCGGGGCTCGGTCGTGCGGCTGGATGGGGGGGCCGAGACGGCGGTCGACCTGGGGACCACCTGCACGCTTCGGGCCGTCTTCGCGCACCGTGGAATGGTCTGGATCGTCGGATCCGACGGGACCCGTGCCGGGGTCTGGCGGATCGCGGCCGGGACGGTCAGGCAGTGGGGGGCCTGTCCCTGATGGCACCGGCCCGAGTTCGAGGCGACCCCGGAGGCAAACGGTCGTTCGGCCCACCAGGACCGTCGTACGTGGGCACGCGTGCTGTGCCCGCACGCGGGCATAATGGCCGCCGACTCCGCGCGCGACCTGGAGGATGAGATGAGGCGGATCCCGGCCATCTGGGGGGTCGCCCTCGCGGCGACCATCGTGCTTTCGGCCTGTGGCGGTTCGAGCACCGGCGGCGGTGCCGGTGGGTCGACGGCGAATGTCCCGGACACGATCCACCTCGGAGCGGCGCTGCCGCTCACCGGAGCGGACTCGACGCCTGGCAAGTTCGTGAAGGACGCCTACGAGCTGTACATCAAGCAGGTCAACGACGCCGGCGGCCTCGCCGTCGGCTCCAAGAAGGTGAAGATCGATCTCAAGATCGAGGACAACAAGAGCGATGCCGCGACCAGCGGCCAGCTGTACGAGAAGCTGATCACGCAGGACAACGTCGACCTGCTCCTGGGCGGATACAACACCACGACCGTCACCCAGGAGGTGAAGGTCACCAACCGCTACAAGATGCCGTACGTGGGGGGCGGCGGGGCATCGTCCTCGATCTACGCCGACAACCAGTGGGCCGTCGGCCTGCTCGCCTCCATCGAAAAGCTCGCGACGACGCAGCTCGAGTTCATCAAGACCCAGCAGGACGCCGGAAAGCTGCCCAAGCCGCTGAAGATCGCGGTCGCGTACGAGAACAGCTCGCACGGCAAGGAGTTCAGCGCTGGGATCAAGGCTGGAGAGACCGCCACACCAGATCGTTTCAAGATCGTTCTGACCGAAGCATTCGACCTCAACGGCAAGGACTACACCTCGCTCCTGAACAAGGTGAAGGACGCGGGTGCCGACGCCTACATGGTCGACGCGCGGGTGAACGACTACATCACCATGCAGACCCAGTACAAGCAGCTCGGCCTGTATCACAAATACCTCACCTACGGCCCTCGTGGGCCGGAGAAGGCGGCGCGGGAAGCGCTGAAGGATTCCAGCGACTACATCATCGCGGCGACCTGGTTCGACAGTCAGCAGCCCGGTGACAACGTGAAGAAGTGGCTCGACACCTGGAAGACCACCGGGGACTCGCCGGAGTGGTACGCCGCCGGTGCCTGGGAGTCGGCCCGGATCCTCCTCGCCGCTATCCAGAAGGCCGGGACGATCGACAAGCAGAAGGTCCGCGACACCATCTTCAGCACCACCTGGGACAACTCGATCTTCCCCGGCGGCTCGATCAAGTTCGACAGCAAGACCGGGCAGGCGACGAACGACTACGTCATGACCCAGAACACCCCGAACGGCGCACGGATCCTGATCTTCCCGAAGGATCAGTCCACCGGAACGCCGACGATCCCATTCCCGCAGACGAAGTAGCGCTGCGCTAGATGCGCGTCGTCGAGTCGCTCATCAGCGCGTTGCTGGTCGCGGGCCTGTACGCCACGATGTCGTACGGGCTCGCGCTCATCTACGGCGTGATGAAGATCATCAACCTGGCCAACGCCGGCGCGATGATGCTCGGGGCGTTCGTCACCTTCTTCCTGTGGTCGGCCTTCGGCGTCGACCCGCTCCTGGCGACGGTCATCGTGGCTCCGCTGTTCTTCGGCCTGGGCGCCCTCTTAGAGGTCGTCTTCGTCCGCCGGGTGGCCGATCAGAAGCCGGTCATCTCGCTGCTTCTGCTCTTCGGCATCCTTCTGGTCATGCAGGCCGGTGCGAGCCTGTTCCTTGGTGGCGACGTGCGTGCCGTGCGGCCGGTGTACGTACAGGAGGTCATCCGGATCGGTGAGGTCACGATCGCCTACACGCGCCTGTTCGTCTTCCTCGCCGGCGTCGTGATCCTGTTCGGCCTGGAGCTGTTCCTTCGCCGGACGTTCCTCGGCCGCGCGATCCGCGCGCTTGCGCAGAACCGCGATGCCTGTCGCCTTGCGGGCATCGATGTCCGCCGGGTGTCGATGATCGCGTTCGGGCTCGGGACCTCCCTGGCCGGCGTGGCCGGCTGCCTGCTCACGCTCGTGTTCCCCTTCGATCCGTCCAATCCGTTCGGCGTCCTCCAGCTGAAGAGCTTCACGATCATCGTGCTCGGTGGTCTCGAGTCGATCCCCGGCGTCGCCTTCGCCGCGTTCCTCCTGGCCCTCGCCGAGAGTCTCACGGTCACCCTGTCGAAGCCGCAGCTGGAGAATCTCGTCTCCTTCATCCTCCTGGTCTTCGTGCTCGTCGTGCTTCCGGGGGGTCTCGCCTCGCTCATCCGGCGCCGGCGCCTCACGTGAGCCGGCTTCGGCTGTCCCGCCGCACGCTCCTCTTGCTGCAGGCCGGCCTCCTCTTCGTGTTCGCCGCCGGGCTGGCGCTCATCCCGATCCTCGATGAGCGCTCCTTCAACCTGCAGCGCATCGTGTTCAACCTCCTCTGGTACGCGATCCTCGCGTCGGCCTGGAACATCGTCGGCGGCTACGCCGGCCAGATCTCATTCGGCCATGCGGCGTTCCTCGGCCTCGGGGCCTACGTCACCGGCATCCTCTGGTCACAGACCGGCGTGAATCCGCTTCTCACACTCCCGCTCGCCGGCCTTGCCGCAGCCGGATACGCCGTCCTGGTGGGGGTCCCGACGCTCCGGCTGCGCGGTCCGTTCTTCGCGATCGCGACGATCGGCGTTGGGGAGGCGACGCGACTGTTCTTCGTGAATTTCGATGACATCTTCGGCGTCACGCTCACCCGGGGGGTGACCGGGATCTCGCTTCCGCGGTTCGACCCGGTGGATGTCCACTATGCGACCATCGGGGTCTTCGTGATCGTCATGCTGACGACGATGTACATCCGGGCCGGACGGTTCGGCATCGGACTGTTCGCCATCAACATGGACGCTGATGCGGCCGAGACCGCCGGCGTGCCGACAGCGCGGCTCCAGGTCATCGCCCTCGCGATCTCGGCGTTCTTCTGCGCGATGGCCGGGACGCTCTACGCGGCCCGGCAGCAGTTCCTCGACCCGGCGACGATGTTCGGCTTCGACAAATCGATCGCGATCGTCCTCATGCCCGTCGTCGGCGGCCTGGGGACGGTCTGGGGGCCGGTCTTCGGCGCCATCCTGTACTCGACCGTGCAGGACCAGCTGAGCTCGCTCGTGCGCAATCCGTATCTCCCGGCGGTCATCTACGGGGTCCTCCTCGTTGTCATCGTGATGTTCGAGCCGCTGGGCGTGGCCGGCGTGCTCGGCCGCGGCGGCCGGATGGCCCGCTCGCTCATCCGCCCGCGCGGGGAGGTCTCATGACCAGCGGCGTGCCGATCCTTGTCGGGACCGCTGTGAGCAAGCGGTTCGGCGGCCTGGTCGCGGTGAATGCGGTCGACTTCGAGATCCGTGAGGGCGAGATCTTCGGGCTCATCGGTCCGAATGGCGCGGGAAAGACGACGCTCTTCCGTCTCCTGTCCGGGATCTACAAGCCGTCATCGGGGTCGATCGCCCTCGAGGGTCGGGAGATCGGCGGCCTCGCGGCCCATGCGGTGTGCGCCCGCGGAGTCGTGACGACCCACCAGATCGTCCGGCCGTTCCCCGAGATGACCGTCGCGCAGAATGTGACGGTCGGCCTTCTGTACGGCCGTCAGCGGCTGCGCGGCGCCGCGGCCGACGCGGAGGTGGACCGGATCCTTGAGATGACCGAGCTCGCCCCGCACCGTGCCACGCTGGGGCGATCACTGACCCTCGCCCGGCGCAAACGTCTGGAGGTCGCCCGTGCGCTCGCCACCAGCCCGCGGGTGCTGCTGCTCGACGAGGTGGCCGCGGGCCTCAACCCGACCGAGAGCGCGCGGATCATCGATCTGATCCGGAAGATCCGCGAGTCCGGAGTGTCCATCGTCATGGTCGAGCACGTCATGAAGGCGATCATGTCGCTCTCGGACCGGATCATGGTGATGGACCTCGGCAAGCGCATCGCGCTCGGGACGCCGGCGGAGATCGCCAAGGATCCGTCGGTGATCAAGGCCTATCTTGGCGATCGGGCTGTCGCGTGAGGATGCGATGACCGAGCCGCTCCTCGAGGTCCGGAGCGTCGCCGCCGCCTACGGTGATGTGCAGGCGCTCTGGGATGTCAGCCTGGCGGTGAACGCGGGGTCGGCAGCGACGCTGCTTGGGAGCAACGGCGCGGGGAAGACCACGACGCTGCGGGTCATCTCCGGCATCCTCCCGGCGCTCGAAGGCGAGGTGCGGTTCGCCGGCGAACGCATCGACGGAAGAACGCCCCATCGCATCGTCGAGCTTGGGGTCATCCAGGTGCCCGAGGGGAGGCTGCTTTGGCCCAACATGACCGTCGAGGACAACCTGCTTCTTGGCGCGTACAGCTCCCGTAGCCGGCCGACGCGGACAAAGACCCTGTCCGAGATCTACGCGCTCTTCCCGCGCCTCGCCGAGCGCAAGTCTCAGGTGGCGGGCACGTTGTCCGGTGGCGAGCAGCAGATGGCGGCGATCGGCCGCGGGCTGATGGGGAAGCCGGCGATCCTGATGCTCGATGAGCCGTCGCTCGGCCTCGCGCCGTTGCTGGTGGATGAGGTCTTCCGGGTCATCCGCGAGATCGTCGCGCAGGGCGTCACCGTGCTCATCGTCGAACAGAACGTGAACCTCGCGCTCGAAGTGGCCGCGTCCGCCGTGGTCCTGGAGAACGGCCGGATCGCGATGTCCGGCACCGCGGCCGAGGTGGCGAACGATCCGAAGGTCCGAAGCGCGTACCTTGGCTTCTAACCTCCGGCGGCCGGGGATCAGCCCGGCCTACCGACTGGTCATCCGGCTTGAGATCGACAACACCCCGGGCATGTTCGCGACGGTGGCGCGGACCATCGCCGACCGTGGCTGCAGTCTGGGGGCCATCGATCTGGTGGACGCCTCACCGGCGAAGACGGTCCGCGACGTGACGGTCGACGCACCGGACGAAGAGACCGGAAAGGTCCTGAGCGCCGACCTGCACACCCTCCCGGGGATCGTCGTCCGTTCGGTCTCGGATCGTACGTTCCTCATGCATCTGGGAGGAAAGGTCGAGATCAAGGGTCGCGTGTCGGTCCGCACCCGCGACGATCTTTCGCTCGTCTATACCCCAGGCGTCGCGCGGGTGTGCCGGTCGATCGCCGAAGATCCGGAGCGGTCGTGGGCGCTCACCCAGCGCGCGAACACGATCATGATCGTGTCCGACGGCACCGCGGTCCTCGGTCTCGGGAACGTTGGGCCGCTCGCGTCACTTCCGGTGATGGAGGGGAAGTCGCTCCTCTTCGCCGATCTCGCGGGTGTCTCCGCCTATCCGCTCGTCATCGTCCCCGGCACGCCGGCCGAGGAGGTCGAGGCCATCGCGCGGATGTCCATCGGCTTCGGCGGCATCAACCTCGAGGACATCGCCGCGCCGGCCTGCTTCGA
>DATLEG010000089.1:0-2596 GCA_035525465.1 Saccharimonadales bacterium (SeqCode) | reverse complement strand
GGCGTCAAGGAAGACGTCACCCAGATCGTGCTGAACACCAAGAAGCTGCGCATGAAGAGCTTCGCCACGCACCCGGTCCAGCTGCGGCTCACCAAGAGCGGCGCCGGCCCGGTGCTCGCGGCGGACGTCCTTGAGTCCGCTGACGTCGAGATCGTCAATCGCGAGCTCGTGCTCATGACCCTCGACTCCGACGACGTGACGATCGACATGGACATGACGGTCGAGCGCGGCGTCGGCTACCTCGGGGTCGAGCGGACCGAGGCCCTGCCGATCGGGGTCATCGCCGTCGACGCGATCTTCACGCCCGTCCGCAAGGTCAACTACTGGGTCGAGAGCACCCGCGTCGGCCAGGTCACGAACTTCGACAAGCTGACGATCGAGATCGAGACCGACGGCACGATCTCCCCCGAGGAGGCCCTCAGCCGCTCGGCCGGGATCCTCATCGAGCAGTTCCGCCCGTTCGTCACGATCGGCCAGGCTCCGATGGCCGGCGATCGAATGGCGACCGGCGTTCCGGCCCTTCCGCCGAACATGCTGGACATGCCCATCGAGGAGCTGGACCTCCCGATGCGTGCCTACAACTCGCTGAAGCGCAACAACATCGTCAAGGTGGGGCAGCTGCTGCAGCTGTCGGACGACGATCTGCTGCGGATGCGCAACTTCGGCAAGAAGTCCCTCGACGAGATGAAGGAGCGCCTCCGGATGCGGGGCTTCATCGTCCCGGAGACCGAGTCGGACGGCCTTGGCGATGGCGACGATGTCTTCGACGACGAGACCGAGGAAGAGTGACGCATGGCCCATCGGATCGACGGCCGGAAGCTCTCCCGCAAGCAGGGTCCGCGTTTGGCCCTGTACAAGAACCTGACCGTGTCCGTGCTGCGGTACGAGCGAATCAAGACCACCGAGGCGAAGGCCAAGGAGGTTCGCGGGCGCGTGGAGCACATGATCACGCTCGCAAAGCGGGGCGACCTGACCGCCCGTCGGGCTGTGATCTCACAGTTCCCGAACGAACCGCTCGTTGTCAACAAGCTCTTCGATGAGCTCGCCCCCAAGTACGCCGACCGCACCTCCGGGTACACCCGGATCGTCCGGCTTGGCCAGCGACTCGGGGATGCAGCAGAAATCGTCCAACTCGAACTCATCTGACAGCGCAGGTGGCCGAGAGGCCGCCCCCGTGCGGTACCGCGCGCGGGTTGAATATGACGGCACGGACTTTGCCGGGTTCCAGCTGCAACCTGGAGCGCGGACGGTCCAAGGGGAACTCGAGGCCGCTCTGGCCCGGCTCAACCGGGGCGTGCGGGTTCGGGTCGACGGGGCCGGGCGCACAGACGCCGGGGTACATGCCCTGGACCAGGTGATCGCATTCACCTGGACCGGGCGACTCTCGGCGGACGAGCTCGGTCGGGCCTTCCAGGCCGGTCTGCCGAAGGATGTTGCGATCCGCGATCTGCGGCGTGCGCCTCGGCGGTTCCATCCCCGCTTCGCGGCGCGGTACCGGGAGTACCGCTACACCGTCTGGAACGGGCCGCGCAGCCCGCTTCGCGAGCGCTTTGCGCTCGGGCTGCGAGCTCCACTCGATACCGCCGCGATGGAGCGGGCCGGGTCGGCACTCGTTGGCCGGCACGACTTCAGCGCCTTCGGGGCGGCGGACCGGCAGCCGGTTCGGACCCTCCGTTGGGTCCGGGTCCGGCGGGCAGGCTCGCTGGTGACGATCGACGTCGCCGGGGACGCCTTCCTGCGCCAGATGGTCCGGCGGATCGTGGCCATCCTCCTGGAGGTCGGCCGGGGCTCGTTGGACGAAGCGGCGGTCGGCGAGGCACACGCCTCGCGCGTACCGGCCCTGTACGGAGCCGTCGCTCCGGCCAGGGGATTGTGCCTGCGGCGGGTCGTCCTCGGTCGGACGGCAGATCGATCGGGCCAGCAGGCCACCGAACAGGGAAAGACACAGGAACGATGAGCAACGACAAGACGTACACCCTCCGCGAGAGCGAGATCGATCGACACTGGTATGTCGTCGATGCCGCCGACCAGACGCTGGGCCGCCTTGCGTCGCGGATCGCGCGCGTCCTCGAGGGCAAGAACAAGCCCACCTACACGCCCTCGATGGATTCGGGCGACCACGTCATCGTTCTGAACGCCGGCCGGATCACGGTCACGCGCAACAAGCTTGAATCGAAGCTGTACGTCCGCCACAGCGGCTATCCCCAGGGCTTCAAGCAGGAGACGCTGGGGCACCTCCTGCAGCGCCGCCCCGAGGAGGTCATCCGCCGCGCGGTGAAGGGCATGCTGCCGCGCAACAAGCTCGGCGCGCAGCAGCTGCGCAAGCTCAAGATCTACGCCGGCACCGATCATCCGCATCAGGCCCAGCGGCCTGAGCCGCTCGCCTGACGAGGAGCCATCGATGAGCACGCCTGCCTTCTTCTCCGGGACGGGTCGTCGGAAGACGTCCATCGCCCGGGTCCGCCTCCTGCCCGGGGAGGGCGAGATCGTCGTCAACGGGCGGAGCCTGGAGGAGCACTTCGGCAACGCGATCAACGAGTCCGACGTCCGGATGCCGTTCCGGGTCACCGGGACCGAGGGGCACTTCAACGTCATG
>DATLEG010000077.1:0-4785 GCA_035525465.1 Saccharimonadales bacterium (SeqCode) | reverse complement strand
CCGAAGCGCTGGCCGATCACCGACGCGAGCTGGATGCATTCCTTGGCGAGCGGCGGGAGGCGGTCGAGGCGGGCGGCCACGACCGCGTGCAGGGTCGCCGGGACATCGAGGGCGGCGGTGCGCTCGCGCACCACCCACTCGCCCGATCCGTCACGCGCGATCGCGCCCGACTCGACCAGCGCGCGGATCGATTCCTCGATGAAGAACGGGTTGCCGCCGGCCCGCGCGACGATGCGGTCGCGCAGCTCGGCCGGTGCCCACTCGATGACCGATTCGACGATGCGCTCGGCCTCTTCGGTCGAGAGCGGCTCGAGCACGATCTGGGTGAAGTTCGTACGACCGGGCCTGGGGTCGGGCGCGCCCCCGCCCATCCGCTGCGCGAGGAGAAAGAGCAGCGGGACGCGCGACGCTCGTGACGCGAGGAACCAGAGGAGGTCGAGCGAAGCGCTATCGGCGTAGTGCAGATCCTCGAGGACGTAGAGGACCGGTCGCTGGCGGGCGAGCGCGCCGATGACGTCGTAGAGCACGATGTACATCTCGCGCTGCCATTGCTCGGTCGTGTCGTGGCTTTCAGGGACCGGCTCCTCCGCTCCCGGCAGGTGGAGGAATCGGGCGAGGACCGCGCTCGTCGCCTCGGCTTGTGGAATGCGGAGGGCGGTGAGCGCCGCGGTCAGCCGATCCCGGGCGTCGTCGAGCGCCGGATCGATCCCCAGCTCCACGAGCAGCGGCTCGATGAAGCCCGCGTAGCTACGCTGATTCACCCGCGAGAACGTCCAGCGCAGGACGCGCGGCCCGTCACCCGTGTCGTCCGCCGCGGCGGTGAGACCGATGAATTCGGACACCAGCCGGCTCTTCCCGATACCGGCCTCTCCGGCGATGATCACCACTTCGGTCCGGCCGATGCGCGCGGATTGATAGGCCAGATCGAGGCGAGAGAGCTCCATCCAACGGCCCACCAGGGGCGCGTTGAGCTCGATCGCGACCCGCAGCTCGGTGCGCTCACCGCTCAGGGCGTAGGCAAGGATCGGCTGCTCTTTGCCCTTCATCTCGACCGGTCCCACCTCGCGAAAGCTGAACGCGCGGTTGGTCAGGCGGAACGTCGCCTGCGTGACGTAGACCTCACCGGGGGCGGCGGCGGTCTGCATCCGGGACGCGATGTTCACCGTGTCGCCCATCACGCCGTACTCGGCGACGCGGCGGGACGGTCCGGCAAAGGCCCGTGATCCGGGGCGGACATTGCCCGCGACCACCATCCCGGTATGCACGCCGATGCGCAGGCCGAGATCGGCGCCGCGCTCGCTCTTGGCGCGGATCGCGTGCTCGGCGAAGACCCGTTGCATCCCGAGCGCGGTCCGCAGGGCGCGCTGCGGATCGTCCTCATGCGCCAGCGGGGCGCCGAAGATCACGAAGATCGCGTCACCGATGAATTTCTCGATCGTGCCGTCGTGGAGGATGGCCTCCTCCGCGAGGTCTTCGAAGATCCCGGACACGAGCTCCTGCAGGACCTCCGGATCCAGATCCTCGGCGAGCGAGGTGAATCCGACGAAGTCGGCGAAGAGGACGGTCACCAGGCGCCGCTCCTGACCGAAGGCTCCGTCGGTGGCGGGTGGCGTCTGGTCGGTCACTTTGCGCGAACGCGCGTCCCCTTGGGCCAGGCCAGGAGCTCATCGACATCGAGCTCTTCGAGCACGGCTTCGAGCTCGATCGCGAGGTCGATCGCCGAGCGGGGGCGGCGCTTCGGGTCCTTTTCCAGACAGCTCATGATCGCCCGCTCGAGGCGCCGGGGGACGGCGGTCCCGGTGTCGGAGATCGGCTGGGCCTCCTCGACGAGCTGCGGGTACTCCTCGGCGCGGACCGTTGATGCCGGGTCGCCGGTCGAGAACGCCTGGATCCCGGTGAGGCCCTCATAGAGGGTCGCGCCGAGCGAGAAGAAGTCGCTCTGCGGCGTCACGTACCCGTGGTCGCACTGCTCCGGCGGCATGTAGACCGGTGTGCCAATGGTGTGCCGCATCTTCAGGGGGCCGGCGAACGAGCGGGCCAGACTGAGGTCGAGGAGCCGGGGCGGGTCGCCCATCGTGAGGTTGTCCGGCTTGATGTCGAGATGCAGCACCGACCGGCTGTGCAGGTAGTGGAGCGCGGAGAGCATCCGGATCCCCAGGAGGCAGGTCTCGGGAACGCTCACCTCGCCCTCATCGGCCAGGTGATCCCCCATGGTCTGCGCGGTGATGAACTCGAACACCATGTACGGGCGCGGCGGGCGCGGCTCCCAGCGGAGCAGGCGCACCAGGTTGGGGTGCTGGAGCCGCTCGGCGATCGCGACCTCGCGCTCGAAGCCGCCGAGGGCCCGATCGTCGTCGACCCGGTTCGGGCGGATCACTTTCACCGCGACCTGGCAGAACAGGGTCCGGTCCCAGGCGTGGAAGACCTCGTACCGGGATCCGCCGCCCAGGTGCCCCAGGACCACCAGCGTGGGGTCGATCTCGGTGCCGACCTCCAGGCCCCAGACCGGATCGGGCGGCCGCTCGGCCTGCGGGACCGGCTCCAGCTCTTCGTCGCGCATGCCCGTCACTGTAGGGAACCGGGCCGGATAGACGGAGAGGGAGCCCCCGAAGGGACTCCCTCTCGCGCAAGGCATGGGCCGCTGGTGGCCCGGGGTGTGACTTAGTTCAGACGACGCGAGGGCTTGCGGAGCATGAAGGCCCCGATCCCCGTGAGCATGATCCCAAGGGCGCCCCAGATGCCGTTGTCCGCGATGGTGCTGGTGGACGGAAGGCTCGTGACGCCCGCCACCGGGCTGGTCTGCTCGCCATTGACCGCGGTGCCGGCCGGGAGCTCAGCCTCGGGGCTGACCACGCCCTTGGCCTGGTTGGGGGCCGACTCGAAGCCGGCGACCACACCCGGGAGGGGGCCGGTGATCTTGGTGCCCGCGGGGAGCACCGTGCCAGCGGGGAGGACCGTGCCGCCGTTGAACACCGTGCCGTTCGGCAGGGTGATCGTCGTGCCGGCCGGGACGGTGGTCTCGCTGCCGAGCGTGATCTGGCTGACCGTCGTGAACGTGGTGCCGTTGGTGCCGTTGGTGCCGTTGGTGCCGTCCTTCGAGACGGAGTGGGTGCCGGTGTTGCTGCCGTTCACGGTGCCGCCCTTGGTGCCCTTCGAGGCCTTGGAGGCGGAGTTGGTGCCGCTGGCGGTGCCACCCTTCTTGGAGGCGCTGTTCGTGCCCGTCTTGCTGCCGTTCTTCGACTTGCTGCCGGTGCCCGACTTGCTGCCGCCGGCCTTCGACTTCGAGTTGGTCGGCACCGAGGAGCGCTCGCCGTTGTTGCCGTTGTTGCCGTTGTTGCCGTTGTTCTGCTGGTTACCGTTGTTGACCGGCGGGGTGGTCGCCTGCCCGTTGGTCTTGGGCGCGCATTCGACCCAGAAGACCTTGTGCTTGCCGTCGCCCTTACCGGTGTTCACGGTGAGCTTGTAGTGGCCGTCAGCCATCTTCTGCGTTTCACTCTGCCAACTTCCGTCAGGCTTCGCGGTCCACGTGCCCTCTCGGGTGTCCGGACCCGCGTTACCGCCCTGGCCGACGATGACCCAAGTCCCGGTCTGGCCGGCATCGAACTTGAACCCGTCGATGTAGAACTCGCACACGTGCGGCTCGTTCCGGTTGTCCTCGACCGACGTTCCGGTCGCGTGGATCTTGACCGTGCCGTTGTTGCCCTTGCCCTCGTCCGCTGAGACCGTGATAGCCCCGGCCCGGAACATGAGCAGGAGACCCGCGAAGACCGCTGCGATGCCCTTTGCCTTGCGCATGTCTTTGCCTCCAGCCTTTCGTTTGCCCGGTGACCGGGCGTGTCGAGGGCTGGAGGAGCACGCGCAGGACCGACTAGATCTTTTGATGTAACGGCGAGTTCTCATCAAGGCGTACGCCTCGGTAACGGACCGGCTTCAGGATGTACACAGGGACCGGTGTCATCGGAGCGATGTAGCACCGTGACGTGGCTGTTATGGAAGCTCCGTCAGACAGGTCACACGAAGCGGACTAGCGAGCGGCCGTTGTGGCCTTCTGCGCGGTGTGGACCCACTCCCCGATCCGCCGCACCGCGTCGTCCAGCTTCTCGAGCGAGCTGGCGTAGGAGAGCCGTAGGTAGCCCTCCCCCGCCGCCCCAAAGCAGGTCCCGGCGAGGGTCGCCACGCCGGCCTCGTTGAGGATCCGCTCGGCGACCGTCGCGGAGTCGCCCAGACCAAGGCCCTCGATGTTCGGGAACACGTAGAACGCCCCCTTTGGCTCGCGGCAGCGGATGCCGTCGATCCGGTTCAGGCCACGCACGATCGCGTTCCGGCGCTCGCCGAACGCTTTCACCATCTCGGCGACCTCCGGTGGCGGCGGGGTGGACAGGGCGGCCACGCCGGCCCGCTGGGTGAATGTGGCGGTGCACGAGACGGAGTTCGTCACGAGCTTGGCCACCGGCTCGACGAGCGGCCAGGGGAAGACGCCGTAGCCAAGGCGCCAGCCGGTCATCGCGAAGGTCTTGCTGAAGCCGTCGAGGAGGATCGTGCGCTCGGCCATCCCATCCTCTTGGACGATCGAATGGTGGCGCCCTTCATACAGGAGGTCGGCGTAGATCTCGTCGGACAGGACCCAGAGATCGCGTGCCCGCGCGATCTGGGCGATCTCCTTGAGCGTCGCCGCCGGCAGCACCCCGCCGGTCGGGTTGTGCGGGCTGTTCAGGACGATGAGCTTGGTCCGGTCGGTCACCAGCGAGCGGAGCTCGTCAAGGTCCGGCGCGAAATCGGCCTCCT
>DATLEG010000035.1:0-2853 GCA_035525465.1 Saccharimonadales bacterium (SeqCode) | reverse complement strand
CCACACCAAGATCCGCGGCGACCAAACCGAGCAACCCGGCCAACCCGGGACCCGCCGCGCCGGTCGACCTGGCGGCGGCGCGGGAAGCGGCCCAGCGGGCCCAGCACGCCGCCGAAGAGGCCCAGCGGGCGGCCGCCCGCGCGCACGAGAGCAGCCGCCGGACCGCGAGTCCGACCCCCCGGATCGGCGTTCGCCCGGCGACCCGTTAGGACACGCTAGACCGGATCCTCCGGGATCCCTCCCACTGCCCGGCGCAGCAGATCGAGCCCGGCGAGCGTCGCGCGCCGCCGCCCCTCCACGACCGAACGGAACCGCACCGTGCTCCGGCGCTCCGCGCGGCCGGGCGTTTCCACGGTCAGCGTGCATTCGCCGGCGCCGTCCGGGATCAGCAGCCGGACATTCGCCGGAAAGAGGCCGGCGGCAGCGGTGAGCGCCTCGGCATCCGCCGCGGGGAGCGTGACCGCCGCAGCGAGCCATTCGCCGCTCCCCTGCGTCTCGCTGAGCGTGCGGCCGACCTCGCCGCCGGTCAACGATTCCGCGACCACCAGCCGCCAGCCGTGCGCGCGGAGCGCGGCCCCGATCACCCCGCCGAGCGTGTCGTCGTCGGCGCCCCAGATCTGGCCCCCGATGCGCTCCCGGATGACCCGTTCCATCGCCCCGATCCGCGCCTCCACCGCCGCGGCGGCGGTCCCCTTGTCCGTGATCCGGACGTGCACGCCATCGTTCTTGGCGTACGTGGCGACCGTGGGGGCGGTCGAGCGGACGAGCTCGTCCAGCGCCTCCTCCACGGCCGATTCGCCGACCCCGAGGAACTTCAGGGTGCGTGACCGCAGCACCGTGCCGGCCAGGAGCGTGGGCTCGACCTGGTCCTCCCACATCCGGATCATCTCCCGGGGCACCCCCGGCATCGAGATGATCCGGGTGCCGCGGCCTCCGGCACCCTGGGCCACCCGGACGTCCCAGCCCGGGGCGGTGCCGTGGGGGTTCGGGACGGCCCGTGCCGACGGGATCAGCCAGGCCTGTTTGCGATTGCGCTCCGGCATCGCGGTGCCACGACCGGCGAACCAGTCGGCCAGATCGCGCTCGAGCGACAGGTCCACCGCCGGCGTTTCGCCCAGCGCCGCGGCGATCGCCTCCCGGGTGAGGTCGTCTTCGGTCGGCCCCAGGCCGCCGGTCGTGACGATGAGGTCGCTCCGCTCGATGCCCAGCCGGAACGCCTCGGTCGCCCGAACCAGGTTGTCGCCGACCGTCGACAGGTGGAGCAGGTCGATGCCGAGCCCCGCCAGCCGCCCGGCGAGATAGGCCGAGTTGGTATCGGTGATCTGCCCCAGCAGCAGTTCGGTCCCGATGGAGAGCAATTCAGCCCTCATCGATCCCTGCTCCCTTCGCTGCCGCTTCGCGGCTGCTTCGGTCGCGGGGGCCGGTGGGGCGCGGCCCGGGCAAAGCCCGGCCCGGGCCCTGGCATGGGATTTGCTCAGAGAGGCCGCGATACGACTGAATTCCCAACCCTTCCCTTCCTCACCACAGACCCTGCCCTTGAGGCGGGGTTTTGTGGTTCCAGGGCGAAAAATGCCCTGAGCGTGCCGTCTCTGGCCCTGGGGTACGATACCCGCCGCCTCGTCAGCACGGCTCCGGACCGCCGGAACGTGCCCGGGCTCGCGGACCGAAGGGCGTGGAGGTGTTCCGTGGCGAACGGGTATTGCGTCAAGTGCAAGGCCTCGCGCGAGATCAAGGACGCGAAGGCGATCACGATGAAGAATGGCCGTCCGGCGACCCAGGGCACCTGCCCGGTCTGCGGGACGAAGATCTTCAAGATCGGCGCGAGCGAGGCCGGCACGCCGGTCGCCGAGAAGGCGAGCTCGACCGAGCACGCCAAGCCCGCGGCACCGGAGCACGAAAAGGCCTAGGCCTCCCCGGCGGCAGATGGCGTGATCGCCGTGGCCCCGGGCGTGCTGTTCAGGGTCCTCACCAAGTAAGAGGAGGACGCCATGAAGGTCAACGACGTCATGACCCGCGAGCCGGAGACCCTCGCGCCCAGCGCCACCTGCGGCGAGGCCGCCACGCTGATGAAACAGGAGGACTGCGGCTCGATCCCGATCGTGGACGGGGGCCGCCTGGTCGGTATCGTGACCGACCGCGACATCGTCATCCGGGCGGTCGCGGCGGGGAAGGACCCCAAGACCACCCCGGTATCGGCGGTGATGAGCGCCGATCCGGTCACGGTCTCCCCCGACAGCGATACCGAAGAGGTGTCGCGGCTCATGGCCGAGCGGCAGATCCGGCGCATCCCGGTCGTGCACCAGGGCCGTCTTGCGGGGATCGTGGTCATCGGGCAGCTCGCCCGGCGCGAGGATGAGGGCGCGCTCTTGAAGCGGATCAGCGAGCCCCTCAGCAACAGCGGATCACACGGGCGGGGATGACGCGCGACGGCCCGCTCCGGTCGGTATCATGCGGATGCGGAGCGGGCCAGTAGCTCAGCGGTAGAGCAGGGGACTCTTAATCCCTTGGTCGAGAGTTCGAATCTCTCCTGGCTCACCGACCGAGTACCGCTCACCCCCGGCGGTCGGACGTTCCGCCGTGCGCGACGCGAAGACCAGCGCGCTCTCCGCGCTGGATGCGATCGCGCTCGATCCGCCGCAGGCGGCCCCGTGCGACATGATCGCGGCGAAGGCCGTCCTCCGCGCGCACCCCGCGATGAGTGCGCAGTCGCCCTACGCGGCGCGCAGTAGGTCTGCGAAGCCGTACCGGCTCAACGCTCCCCGGCGGGCCCTCAAGCCTGCGTCGGTAACGGCCACGGCAGTGGAACGTTCTACAGAAAAGGAGATCAGGAATGATCACGTTGGTGTCGCTCCT
>DATLEG010000030.1:0-3236 GCA_035525465.1 Saccharimonadales bacterium (SeqCode) | reverse complement strand
CGTCGAAGTCGTAGGTCCAGTATTCACGCACATCGCCGACCCCTTCCTCGGGCGGCGTCGTCCGAGTCGGCTGGAACGCTGCCGCGGGGGTGCCCTGCCGGCCACGGAGCCGCCGGGTGAGGTCGAAGAGATCGGCCACCGGGAGCGGCTTGCGGGCGAGCGCGGCGGTCATGTCGAGGGTCCCGGGCAGCGCGGCGGCACCCGGGGTGCCGCCGGGAGACGCGCTCGGGACGATCCCCGTGGACGGGGCGCAGGACACCAGGAGCCCGCCGAGCAGGAGCGCGCAGGCCCGGCTCCTCAGCACCAATCGAATCCCTCGGCGAGGGTCTTCACCGCGACGACCTTCCCGCCTCGGAGGTAGCGGCGGGGCACTCGAGCCCGGATGCCGGTGACGATCTCGTAGCTGATCGTGTCAAGCGCCGTGGCAACGTCCTCCGCAGTCTGCGCCGACGCGCCCTGGGCGCCGATGACGACGGCTTCATCGCCCTCCGCGAGCGAGGGTGCTCCGGTGACGTCGAGGGTGACGTGGTCCATCGAGATCCGGCCGACGATCGGGACGCGCGCTCCGCCGATGAGCAGGCCGAGCCGGCCCTTGGCCGCGCGCGGGATCCCGTCGCCGTAGCCGATCGGCACGGTCGCGATCCGGGCGTCGGCTGTGGTCCGGTACTCGTGCCCATAGGACACCCCCGTCCCGGCCGGTACCTCGGCGATGCGATGGATCCGCGAGCGCCAGGAGAGCGCCGGCCGGAGCGGGATCCGCGATCGCAAGTGGGGCGCCGGCGACAGCCCGTAGAGCGCGAGCCCGGGCCGGATGGCGGTGATCCGTGATCCCTGATCGAACGCCGCGGTCCCCGCGCTCGCGCTCGCGTGGACCCAGTCGGGGAGCGTGCCGATCCCGTCGAGCACGCCCTCGAATCGGTCGAGCTGCTGCCGGGCGCTGGTCGTGTCGGCCTCATCGGCGCTCGCGAGATGGGTGAAGACCCCCTCGACCGCGAGCCCGGCCAGGGTCGCGATCGCGCGGTACCGCTCGACCGCCTGATCGACCGGCGCCCCGAGCCGGGTGAGCCCGGTGTCGACCTTGAGCTGCACCGCGGCCGGGCGGCCGGCGGCACGGCCCGCGGCGGCGATCCGCTTGGCCGCGAGCACCGACCACACCGTGAGCGACAGCCCGGCCTCCACCGCGGCGGCGATCTCATCCGCGCTCTGCGCGCCGAGGAGGACAAGGATCGGCGCACTGATCCCGCTGCGCCGGAGCACCAGCCCTTCCTCGACCGTGGCCACCGCGAGCGCGGCTGCGCCCGCTTCGATCGCGACCTGCGACACCGCTTCGGCGCCGTGGCCGTAGGCATCGGCCTTCACGACGGCGATGACCCGAACCCGTGACGCCGCGGCGAGCGCCTCGACATTCGCGACGATCGCATCGAGATCGATGTCGGCGACGGTGGTCCGCAGCGGCACGCTCATGCCCCGGTCCGGGCAGGCCCGATGATCTCGCGAAGGGCGCGGGGGAAGGCGTCGACCAGATCGGTCGCGAGCGCACCGGACTCGCCGACCTCGGCCGCGAGCAGCGCCCCGGCCCGGCCATGGACCCAGACCGCCGCTGCTGCTGCCGCGAGCGGGGCGAGTCCCCGCGCGAGGAATGCCGCGGTCGCGCCACCCAGAGCATCGCCTGATCCGCCGACGCCGAGGGTCGGATTCGGCAGGTCGTGGATGAAGGTTCTCTTCCCGTCGGTGACCACGGTGAAGGGACCCTTCAGGACGACGACGGCCTTCCACTCGCGGGCATGGCGTTCGGCGAATCCCACCCGCGCCTGGCCGGTCGGGACGACCCGGCCCGCCAGGCGCGCGGCCTCACCGTCATGCGGTGTCAGGATCGTGCGGGCCGGGAGGAGCCCGGGCCAGCCCTCCGTCCGGGCCAGCGCATTCAGCCCGTCGGCGTCGATGACCGTCGGGATGGACCTGGCGTTCCGAAGGACGGCGGCCACGAATTCGTCGGTCGTCGGGCCGTGCGTGAAGCCCGGCCCGACCAGCAGCGCGCGGATCCGCTCGCCGAGGAGGGTGACCAGCTGCGCCGCGGCGGCGACCGCGACGCTCCCAGGCTGTCCTTCGGCCAGCGGGTAGAAGGTCAGATTCGGTTCGACCCCGCCGACGGCCTCGATGACCGAGCGGCCGGACGCGAGGGTGACCACGCCCGCGCCGCAGCGGAGCGCTGCCCGCGCGGCGATGACCGCGGCACCCGGATAGCGCAGCGAGCCGCCCACCACGACCACCCGGCCGCGCTGCTCCTTGCCCGCCTCGGGAGCGAGGGGCCGGAGGACGCCCCGCACCGCGCGCGCGTCGAGCGGGGTCGCCTCGGCCGGCCGGACGCTGGTCAGGGCGCCGGCTCCGTGCGCACGCCGACCGCGACGGCCACCGCCAGATCGCGGATATGCGAGATGCTCACCGCCAGGGGTGACGCGAGTCCGAGCGCCGCGCGGCGCTCCTCCGCCCGGCCGTGGAGGGTCACCGTGGGCTGCCCGAGACGGGTCCGCCGGATCTCGATCTCCCGCCAGCCCACGCCGCGGATGCCCAGGCCGAGCACCTTCGAGACCGCCTCCTTCGCCGCCCACCGTCCGGAGAGGTGCAGCACGTTCCGGCGGCAGTAGGCACGCTCCCACTCGGTGAACACGCGCCCGAGGGAGCGGGCGTCGTGCTTGGCCAGGACCGCGCCGATGCGGGCGGTCTCGATGATGTCGATACCAATTTCATTGGTATCTCCCATTTAACCCCTACTCCCTTCGCTGCCTTCGGCTGCTGCGGTCGTGGGGGCCGGGGACGGATCGGTCGGGCGAAGCCCTCCCTCGCTATTCAACGGTGACGCTCTTCGCGAGGTTCCGTGGCTGATCCACGTCGTTCCCCCGGCGATCGGAGATGTGATACGCGAGGAGCTGGAGCGGCACCACCGCCAGGGCGGGCGAGAGCAGCTCGTTCGTGACCGGGATGCGGATGACCTCGTCCGCCTGACCACCGATCTCCTCATCCCCGTCGTGGGCGACGGCGATGACGACGCCGGCTCGCGCCCGGACCTCCTGGATGTTGGAGAGCATCTTCTTGTAGGTGGAGTCCCGCAGCGCGATCGCCACGACCGGAAGGTGCTCGTCGATGAGCGCGTTCGTCCCATGCTTCATCTCTCCGGCCGCGGTGCCCTCGCTCGGGATGTACGAGAGCTCGCGGAGCTTGAGCGCCCCCTCGAGCGC
>DATLEG010000009.1:0-3248 GCA_035525465.1 Saccharimonadales bacterium (SeqCode) | reverse complement strand
GGTGGGGCAAGTGCTGCGTGGCCGGGGCCGGGGAGATCGAGATCGACGAGAAGGGGCGGAAGTTCACGGTCAACGGCCAGACGTTCGGCCCGGACGACTTCATCTCGATCGACGGGACGACCGGGGAGGTCTTCGCCGGGGAGCTCCCGACGAAGGCCCCGAACTACCGTGCGGAGAAGGAGCTCATCCAGCTCTTGTCCTGGGCCGACAAGCGCCGGACCCTCGGTGTGTGGGTGAACGCGGACACGCCGGGCGAGTGCAGGATCGCCCGCGAGCTCGGCGCCGAGGGTGTCGGCCTCGCGCGCACCGAGCACATGTTCCGGCAGGCCGAGCGCCTCCCGTTCGTGCAGGACATGATCATGGCCGACACCGAGGACGGCCGGCGTGCGGCGCTGGCCAAGCTCCTGCCGTTCCAGCAGGACGACTTCCGCCAGATGTACAAGGCAATGGACGGGCTCCCGGTGGTCATCCGGCTCATCGACCCGCCGCTCCACGAGTTCCTCCGCGAGTTCGCGGACGTGAACGTCGACATCGCCGTCGCCGAGGCGACCGGGGTCGGCGATGAGGACCTCGAGCGGAAGAAGAGCATCTGGCGCCGCCTCGAGCAGCTGCACGAGGACAATCCGATGCTCGGCCTCCGTGGCTGCCGGCTCCTGCTGGTGTATCCGGAGATCCTCGAGATGCAGGTCCGCGCGATCCTCGGGGCCGCGGCGGATGTCGCCAAGCGGGGGGTGAAGGCGAAGCCCGAGATCATGATGCCCCTCGTGGCGACGATGGGGGAGCTCGATCTCCTGGTCGAGCGGGTCACCGCGGTGGCGAAGACGGTCGAGGCGGAGCGGAAGATGAGGATCCCCTACAAGTTCGGGACGATGATCGAGCTGCCGCGGGCCTGCATCATCGCCGACCAGATCGCGGAGAAGACCGAGTTCTTCTCCTTCGGCACGAACGACCTCACCCAGACGGTCCTTGGGATCTCACGGGACGACGCGCAAAAGAGCTTCCTGAGTCGCTACGTCGAGCAGAAGATCGTGCCCGACGATCCATTCCAGGTCCTTGATCAGGACGGCGTCGGGGCGATGATGCGGATGGCCGTCGAGCGCGGCCGCAGGACCAAGCCCGGTCTCAAGATCGGGATCTGCGGCGAGCACGGCGGGGAGCCCGCGTCGGTGGCGTTCTGCCACAAGATCGGCCTGAGCTACGTGTCGCCATCGACCTACCGCGTTCCGGTGGCCCGGCTCGCCGCGGCCCAGGCCGCGCTCGCCGGCGGGGAGCGCGACCGCTAGGTCCGCTTAGCGGTGGCGGTCCGGCAGTGGGCGACGACCTGGGCGACGATCGCCGCCGCGTCCTCGTAGGTGCCCCAGACATTCCCCGATTTGCGGGTCCGCAGCCAGGGGAACCCGATGAAGCAGACCCCCGCGACGGGCGAGCGTCCATCCTCGTGCCGCGGGGCGCCCTGCTCGTCGAGCGCCGGCACGCGCAGCCAGCTGAAGTCGGCGCTGAAACCGGTGGAAAAGACCACCGACCGGATGCCGCGGTCGAGCAGATCGAGCTCGGTCGGCGCGGTGAAGCTGGTGGGATCGTCGACCGGCAGGTCCGCCGGATCCGGATCGGACGGCGGCGCCGTGAGCCCGCGCCGGGCGATGTGCTCATCGACGTGCTGCCGCGCGCGCTGCGAGCCCAGGTCCGCGAAGGCGACGTTCGCGGCCAGGTCGGGCGCGAATGACGCGCGCGTCCCGTCGGCGGACTCGAACCGACCGAGCAAGGTCACCCCCCGGGCGGCAAGGCCCTGGAGACTCACCGTATGGCCGAGCGGCCCGACGCCGGAGATCTGCGGATTCGCCCAGCGTTGCATCGCCGGATCGGGCAGATCGACCGGCCGCTGGTCCATATACCCGCTCTCGGTGAACCAGGTGAGCGTGTCGCGGCCCCGCAGGCGCCGCGGCGCCCGGCCGACCCGCCCGGTCGAGAGGTACACCTGGCGTCCCGCGTCGAGCAGATCCTCCGCGATCTGCACCCCCGATTGGGCGCTCCCGACGACCAGGACCGCGCCCGGCGGGAGCTGCCCGGGGTTCTTGTAGCTCGCGGTCGGGACGGCCACGATCCGGCGGTCCATCCCGGCCGCGGTCCGCGGGATCTTCGGTGCGTTGCTGATCCCCGAAGCGACGATGACGCTGCGGGCGAACAGGCGCTCAGCCTCGGTCGTGATGACGAAGCCGCCGTCCCGCTGCTCGACCGCGGTGACCGTGGTGTGCGTGCGGACCGGCAGGGCATGCTCGCTGACGTAGCGGCCCAGGCGCTCGACCCAGGCGTCGCGCGGCTCGAACCCTTCGGGGACAGCATCGCGGTAGGGCGACCCCGGGAGGCGGTTCATCGCGTTCGGCGTGTTCATCGTGAAGGAGTCCCAGCGCTGGGTCCGCCAGCTCTGGCCGACCTCGCCCCGCTCGACGACGAGGTGCTCGAGACCGGCCTCGGCGGCCACCTGGCTGGCCGCGAGACCAGCGTGTCCCGCACCGACGATGACCAGGTCCAACACCCCGAGCATCGTAGGGGAGCGGCAGGCGCGCGGCCGGCGTGCCAGCGTGGATTAGCCTTGTGCCCGATGGCCACCGAGACCGATCTCGCCGCGCGGCTCTCGCGAACGAAGTCGGTGGCCGCGCTCCGGATCCGGGAGCGGCAGGAGGACGCCGAGCAGAGCGCGCTCGCGGCCCACGCGACGAAGGCCGCCCTGGGCCGCCGGGATCGCGAAGAAGAGCCCTCGCCGACCCGCACCGCGTTCGGTGTGGACCGCGACCGGATCGTTCACAGCAAAGCGTTCCGCCGGACCAAGCACAAGACCCAGGTCTTCCTCGCTCCAGTCGGTGATCACTACCGGACCCGGCTCACGCACATCCTCGAGGTGAACTCCATCGGTCGGGCCATCGCGAGCGCGCTTCAGCTGAACGAGGACCTGCTCGAAGCGATGGCCCTGGGGCACGACATCGGGCACACCCCGTTCGGGCACGTCGGCGAGGAGCTCCTCGGCAAGTTCCTACCGGAGGGCTTCCGGCACAACCAGCAGAGCGTGCGGATCGTCGAGCGGCTCGAGAAGAACGGCCGCGGCCTGAACCTCACCCAGCAGGTCCGGGACGGCATCCTCAAGCATTCCGCGCCGACCGAGGGCGGTCTCGAGACGCCGGCGTGGGGGATCCCCGAGACGCCCGAAGGCTGGGTCGTCCGCCTGGCGGACAAGATCGCCTACCTGCATCACG
>DATLEG010000012.1:0-4192 GCA_035525465.1 Saccharimonadales bacterium (SeqCode) | reverse complement strand
TCGTTGGTCCACCTTCCGCGCCGGCCGCGTCGGCACGGTACGCCGTTCCCACGCCGCGATAGGGCCGCGTGACGGTGAACCCCCGTGCCGCGAGCATCGTGGCGAGCCGTTCCGCGGCGCGTTGCTCGTGATAGCCGATCTCCGGATCTGCATGGATCGCTTGCGAAAGCGCGATCAGGTCGGATCGGTGTTCGTCGATGGCCCGGAGCGCGCGTGCCCCCAGCGACTTCCGATCGGCCATCGTTCGAGCCTAGTGCCTACAGGCGGACGCGGGTCTCGGCGGCCTGGTGGCCGGCGATGAGCGCCAGGATGACCCGGTCGAGGGAGCGGTCGGCCTCCTCGAACAGGACCGCGGCCTGCGTGGTGTCGAGGGATCCCCTGCGCGCGACGTCGGCGACCTCGGAGAGGAAGCGGGCGCGAAAGAAGAGGAAGGCCTGCGTCGCCTCCCCCAGCGAGAGCGACCGCCGCTTTGCCTCGACCCCATACTCGCGTCCGAGCGCTTCGGCCTGGACCAGGTACTGCTCGCGTCCGTGCCGGCGCACGGTGTCGAGATAGCCGACGAGCAGCTCGCTCATGCGGCGGCCTCGCTCTCTGAACCAGCGCAGCGACGCCTCGTCGAACCGCTGATGCCAGTCCTGGTCGCCCAGATCGGAGCGCACGCGCTTGAGGAATTCCGCGGCGATCCGGTCCGGCGTCTCTCCCATCGCCGAGAGCGACTGCCGGCGGGCATGGCGCGGGCGGGGGATCAGGGCCTCGATGGAGGTCCGAAGGAATCTCCGGTGGCCTCCCGGGGTATGGAACACATCGATCTTCCCGTTGTCGGCCCACCGGCGCAGGGTGTCCGGGTCCACGCCGAGCACCCGGCTGGCCTCGCCCAGGGTCATCCAGGTCGCGTTCGGCACGCGGCGATCTCCAGCACGGAATCTTGGTGAATACCGGTAAATCTAACCCGGCGCCCAGCCGTTCGTCGCGGCCTGCACGGCAGGGACCGAGCCCCTCCTAGACTGCCGGCGTGCGGGAGGGAGCGTCGGTGCGGGAGGAACGCCGGCTGGTGACGATCCTGTTCGCCGACGTCGTCGGCTCGACGACCCTGACCCGGGAGCATGACCCGGAGGTCGTCAGGGCGACCCTCCTCGGGGCCTTCGCCGCGCTTCGCCGGGTCATCGAGTCCGGCGGCGGCACGATCGAGAAGTTCATCGGGGACGAGGTCATGGCCGTCTTTGGCGCGCCGGTGGCGCACGAAGATGACGCCGAGCGCGCGGTGCGGGCCGCGGTCGCGATCCGCGCGGTGGTGGCCGAGCGCCGCGCCCGCGGCGGGATCCCCCTCGAGCTCCGCATCGGACTGAACACCGGCGAAGTCGTGAGCGGTGGCGTCGGCGGCGAGTTCCTGGTCACCGGTCAGGCGGTCAACGCCGCAGCGAGGATCCGGCAGGGGGCCGAGCCGGGCGAGATCCTCGTTGGCGATGTCACCCGGGCCCTTTGCCGGCCGGCCGTCGTGTTCGGGGAATCGCGCAGGTTGGATGCCAAGGGGATCGGCGCGCTGGAGGCCTGGCCCGTCGCGGAGCTCGCCAGCGCGGTGCCGGTGCGGACGCTCGCCCGTGCCGCACTGCTCGTCGGCCGCGATGCGGAGCTCGGGATCCTCGTCGGTCTCGAGCGGCGGCTGCACGATGACCGACACGCGAGCCTGGTGACCATCTTCGGCCCCACGGGGATCGGCAAGTCGCGACTCGCGGCGGAATTCGCCGATCTCATCGGGCTGGGCCGCCTCGGCGTTGGCCATTGCCTTCCCTACGGTGAAGGTGTGGCCTTCTGGCCGCTTCGCGAGATCGTGCACGCCGACGCGGGCATCCTTCTTACCGACGGGCGCGCCGAAGCGCTCCAGAAGCTGCGGACGACCGTGCTCGCGCGTGAGGACAGCGCCGTGGATGCCGATCAGGTCGTCCGCCGGCTCGCGGTGCTCACCGGCCTTTCGACCCGGGAGCAGGAGCTGCCCGACGAGCCTCCGGCGAATCTGGCGCAGGAGCTGCGTTGGGGGCTTCGACGGTATTTCGAGCGCCGCGCGTCCGGGGATCCCCTCGTTCTCGTCATCGAGGATCTGCATTGGGCCGACCCCTCGCTCCTCGATACCCTCGATCATCTGGCGGAGTGGGCGAACGCGCCGTTGCTCCTCCTCTGTCTGGCCCGTCCCGAGCTCCAGGATGTCCGGCCGGGCTGGGGAGCGGGCCGGGCGAACGCGATCGCTCTGACCCTGCGACCGCTGGTCGACGCCGAGGCGGAGCGGTTGGTCGACTCGCTCGTGCCGGCAGGCTCGCTCCCTGAGGTCGTCCGAGGCGAAGTCGTTCGGCGCGCCGAGGGGAACCCGTTGTTCATCGAGGAGCTGGTGGCGATGCTCGGCGAGCTTGGCCAGCTGGGGCCGCTCGCCGGCTCGCAGGCGGATCGCGCCCTGCTGATGAGCCTGGCCCTTCCGGCGACGCTCCAGAGCCTGATCGCGGCCCGTATCGATCGCCTGACGCCAGACCTGAAAGAGCTCTTGAAGCGCGCGGCGGTCCTCGGCCGGGTCTTCTCCTCCGCGGGGCTGGCTGCGGTCTCCCCCGACCAGGCGCCGGTCGACGCCCTCCTCGCCGAGGCGCTGCACCGCGACCTCATCGAGGAGGTCCCCGAGCCGGCCCTGGGTGATGGGCGCACCCTGCGCTTCCGTCACGCCCTGATCCGTGACGTCGCGTATCGGTCGATCCCCAAGGGGGTGCGTTGGCCGTTGCACGACGCGTTCGGGCGATGGCTGGAAGATGCGGCGGGCGACCGTGCCGCGGAGCAATCCGACCTCATCGGGTTCCACGCCGAGCAGGCCGCGCTCATGGCGACTGAGCTCGGCGCGCCCGAGGCCACCGACCTGGGGCGGCGTGCGTTCGAGCTCCTGCTCGCCGGCGCGACCGGCTGGCGGAAAGCGGGGATGCTGCGGGCGTCCCTCGGTCTCTATGAGCGTGCCGTGCGGATCGGCGTGGGCGCGGATGTGCCGACGGGTCAGCTTGTCGAAGCGCGCGGATTCGCGGCCCTTGCCCGGGTGTATGTCGGCAATGGGCAGGGGTCGCTCGCGCTGCTCGATGAGGCGCTCTCCGCGGCCCGCACGACCGGCCCGAGCGAGGTCTTCGTACGGCTGGCCAGCCAGCGCGCGTTCATGGCCCGGACCGAGTCGCTCGAATCCTCCGCGGCGCTCTTCGCCGAGGGCATCGCCGCCGCCCGGATTACCGCCGACCCCGAGCTCATCGCGCACGCGACGCTGATGTCCAACGCCCAGTCGTGGATGGTCGGGGATCTCGATGAGCAGCTTCGCATCCTGATCGAAGCGGACACCCTCATGACCGCGAGCGGCCGGGTGGCCGAGCGCGGGATCGCGCTCGCCTGGCTGGCGACGAACGCGATGCAGCGCGGCGACTTCGGTGGCGCGATCTCCTATCTCGGTGAGTCCGAGCAGCTCGCCCGCGCGAGCGGCTCCCGGTTCCAGCTCTGGGCCGCCCATCGCGCCGCCGCTCGCGACGCGCTGACCGTCGGTGAGCCGAGCGACGCGCTCGTCCACGCCGAGGCGGCCGTCAAGCTCGCGGCGGAGGTCGGAGCGCGCCGGCTCATTGGCCTCTCACACGTACGGCTGGGCGACGTGCTGTACGAGATGGGGGATCTTCAGCGCTCACGCACCGTCCTCGAGGAGGGCCTCGGGGTCCTCGATCCGCTGACGATGCGGGAGACCGTTGCCGAGACGAACTGGAAGCTGTCGCGGACCTGCCTGGGATCGGCCGATGTGGCCTCGGCGAGGATCTATGCCGACGCCGCGGCCGCCAGTGCAGCGCCCACGGACCTGTATTCGCTCGTCACGACCCGCACCGCCATTGGCGCGGTCCAGGCGGCCGAAGGCGATGTTGCCGGGGCGGAGGCCTCGTTCCGCGAAGCCCTCGCCATCGCCGAGCGGACCGGCTACCGCGCACTTTCCTCGGACGTGGAGACCGCCCTGGGTGCGTTCCTCGTGGGCCAGGGCCGGGCGGCCGAAGCCCGGCCGTACCTCGTGCGGGCGCGCGAGTTCTACTCGAAAGGGCTCACCGAGCGGCGTCGTCTCCGGATCGATGCGCTGCTCGGCTCCGCCGCTTCGGTCTAGTCTGCGGGCGTCGAATCCACCTCGGCCACCGGCTCCACCGCCTGGGCG
>DATLEG010000236.1:0-2242 GCA_035525465.1 Saccharimonadales bacterium (SeqCode) | reverse complement strand
CTCCGGAGCGGCCAGCCCGTAGATGCCGAGCCGCTTCATCCCCTCGATCAGGGTTTCCGGGTAGGTGTTCGCGTGCTCGAGGTCGCGGACCACCGGCCGGACCTCGCGGTCGACGAATTCCGCGACGGTGCGGACGATGTCCCGCTCGTCGGCGTCCAGCGCGTCGAGGTGTCCCACGGTGCCAGTCTCTCGGGGTTGGGGCTGGCGGAGAAAGCACGAGTGCTCAATAATACAGCACTAGACCTTTCTGTTGAACCGCCCTGGGAGGCAAACCGTGGTCGACATCGCCAGGCCCTGGGTCGTGGACAGCCCCTTGTCCACCCGGTTCCCGGTCTATACCCGGGCCAACGCGGGCGAGGTCTCGCCCTCGGCCGCGACCCCCCTGTTCTGGTCGCAGATCGGCGGCCCCCCGGCGGAACGCGTGTGGAAGCAGGCGCTGTCCGACTTCGGCGCCTTCGACACCGGCGAGTTCCGGGACGACGCCATCGACATCCAGGGGATGGTGCACGGCTACGTCTACCTGAACCTGTCGAATCTGCGGGTGTTCGGAGTCCGGATGCCCGGCGCCTCGCCGGAGCTGATGGACCGCACCTACCTCGGCGAGCGCTCCGATGCCCCGGCCTACGAGCCGCACCCGGACGACGCCAAGCCCGAGTACACCGAGCGGATCCTCGCCAGCGTCGGCCGCGTGTTCGCCACCGAGCACCGCGACGACATCGCCGCGCAGGCGATCGAGGCGGAGAAGATCCGTGCGGCTCGGCCGGACTACGCCGCGCTGTCCGACGCCGAGCTCGTCGCGCTGCAGCGGGAGCGGATGAAGCAGTACGAGTCCTTCCTCTACACCCACCTCTCGCTGGTCTACGAGGGCTCGCTGGTGACCGGCGCGCTCGACCAGGCCCTGGCACCCCTGGCAGATGCGACCCTGACCGCGCGGGTCCTCGGCGGACTCGGCAACATCGCCTCCGCCGCGCCGACCGTGTCGCTGTGGAAGATGTCCCGGCTGGTCGCCGGCTCCCCCGCGTTGAGCGCGGCCTTCGACGCGGGGGTCGACGGAGTGCTCGATCGGATCGACAGCCTCGACACAGTTGACACACCTAATGGGGCCGCGGTGACGTTCCGCGCCGACTGGGACTGCTTCATTTCCGACTTCGGCTCGCGCTCGAGCAATGAATGGGAGGCGATGCCGCAGACCTGGGAGACGCACCCGCACATCCCGCTCGGTCTGCTGGAGCGAATGCGCCTGCAACCCGACGAGCGCGACCCGCGCCGGCAGTCCCAGCGCCTGCAGTCCGAGCGCGAGGCGCTGACCGCGCAGCTGCGCGACCGCCTAGCCGATTCGCCCGAGCAGCTCGGCTCGCTGGACCTGGCGCTGCGCCTGAGCGGGATTTTCATGCCGGCGCGCGAACAGTCCAAGTCCAACCTGATCCGGGTGCTGCACGAAGCTCGGCTGCCGATCCGCGAGCTGGGCCGCCGGCACACCGAGGCGGGCCGGTTCGCCCGCCCGGAGGACATCACCATGCTCCGCGAGGACGAGCTGGACGCGTTCGTCGCCGACCCCGACGCCGTGGTGCCGACCATCGCCGAGCGTTGGGAGTGGCACGCCGAACTCAGCGCGCTGGAACCGCCGTACATCGTCACCGCGGGCGCGGTCCCGCCGGTGACGACGTGGACCCGGCGCACCGAGCCCAGCGTTCCCGCGGTGTGCTCCGGCGAGGTGCTCACCGGCCTGGCCGCCTGCCCAGGGACGGCGACCGGGCGGGCCCGGGTCATCTCCGACCCCGCCCAGGCCGCCGACCTCGAGCCCGGCGAGATCCTGATTGCGCCGATGACCGACCCCGGGTGGACTCCACTGTTCAGCTCGGCGGAGGCGGTCGTGGTCGACGTGGGCTCGACGATGTCGCACGCCGCGATCGTCAGCCGGGAGCTCGGGATCCCCTGTGTGCTCGGCGTGCAGCACGCGTCCGTCCGGATCAAGGACGGCACGCTGCTCACCGTGGACGGCACCACCGGGCTGGTGACCGTGCACTGATGGACCCGTCCCTGTCGGCCGCTTCGCCCCCTATGGATTCGAAAGCTGAGTGCTGAGATGACCGACGTCGACGTCCTCGTGATCGGGTCCGGTGCGGCCGGCCTCTGCGCGGCGCTGGCCGCCATTGAGCACGGCGCGCACCGGGTGCTGATCGCGGAGGGATCCGGCGAGGTCGGCGGATCGTCCCGCTCTCCGGCGGCATCGTGATGGGCA
>DATLEG010000223.1:0-2381 GCA_035525465.1 Saccharimonadales bacterium (SeqCode) | reverse complement strand
CAGCAGCGGATCGGTGGCATCGCCCAGGCGCTTGCCGGTCGCGTGCTCGACCGCGGACAGACCGGCCTCGACCTGCGCCCAGAGGCCGGGTGGCAGGGTGCGCTTGCTGTCGAAGTAGGCGTTGCAGGCGGCCGTCGTGATCGTGAAGCCCGGAGGCACCGGAAGGCCGGCGTTCGTCATCTCGGCGAGGCCGGCGCCCTTGCCGCCGAGCAGCGAGCGCATCGTGGCGCTGCCCTCGGCCTTCCCCCCGGTGAAGCGATAGACCCACTTCCTGCCGGCGCTCTTGCGTGCTGGCGTACGGGACGCGCGGACCGGCTTGCGTGCACGGGTCACGGCCATGAGGGCACCTCCGCTCGCGAGTGATCAAGTCTGTCACCAATCGCGCCGTGGCAGAATTCCTGCTCCGCATGGTCGCCGATGCTAGAGTCGCCACCCGTGTATGAGCGCCCCGGCTACCAGACGCTGCTCGGCCGCATCCGGGGCAACGTCCGGACCCTTATCCGCAAGCAGCTCGAGCTCCCCAAGCAGGAGCTGGGCGAGATCCTCCGGGCGAACCTCCAGGCCCTCAAATGGCTGGCGATCGGCGCGGTCTTCGGGCTTCTGACCCTTATCGCGCTCACCGTCTTCCTCATCGCCCTGGTGGCGCTCATCCTGCCCTGGTGGCTGTCCGCCCTCCTGGTGCTGGTCTTGTTCGGGGTGCTGGCCGCCTACACCGGCTTCCGCGGCTACAAGAAGGTCGAGCTCCACGGGCCGACCCGTTCGATCAAATCCCTCAAGGAGACGGTCCAATGGGCGAAAGCCCGTCTGCTCGGACAGAGAGAGAGCTAGCGGAGCTCCGCGGCCGCATCGGCGCGGACGTGGATCTCCTTCTCGCCCGGGTCCGTGACGACGCGGACCCCCGCAACCTGATCCGTCGCCAGCCGGCGGCCGTCTTCGGGACGCTCGGCTCCGTCGGTGCGCTCGCGGCCGCGGCGGTCGCGACGCGCGTTCGCAGCGCTCGCGGGAGGCAGCCGGACAGCGAGATCGAGCGGGTCATCGAGCGGCTCGGCGGGCGGATCGACCGCGTTCGGGGCCGGGCCCGCAAGCGGCTCCGCGAGCGGATCCGTACCGAGATGGCCGACGTGGTGGACGCCAAGCGCGGGCCCAAGGAAGCGCTCTGGGGTGCCGGCATGGCCGCCCTCACCGCCGGAGCGACGACGATGGCCAGGGCCTTCGCCACCCGGCTCACCGGGGACGACACCGGGCCCCGCCGCGGAGGCTGGCCCCGCTAGGTCCCGCGGGACTCCCACGGCGCCCGGTGCGATGGAGCGCACCCGCTCAGCTAGACCAGAAGGAAGCCCGCGAACATCACGCTGATCCCGATCAGGTTCGTCAGCTCGAGGATCCCTGAGGCGCCGGTGAAGGTGGCCGTGCCGCCGGCGGCGACGATGAGGACCCCGGCGGCGATGATCATGTTCGCCAGGGCCCGCCGGCCGTTGTGGCGGCGCCGCAGGAAGACCCAGGCCGACCAGAGCGCCCCGCCGATGAGCACGATGCTCCCGACGCCGCTCCCGAGGCCGGCGAGGATGCGCGGCAGCGGCGCGTCCTGGAACCCGCGACCGGAGTCCACCGCGGCCGCGAGGTCGACCGGCGCGCTGAACACCGCGTACACCGCGACCAGGGACAGGGCGATCACCGCGACGAGCGACGCCGTCGCCCAGCCGCGCCGGGCGAGCAGGTAGACCGTACCAAGACCGAGCCAGGCGACGTTCAGGATCGCGCCGAACAGGTAGAAGACCCGGTACTCGATGGCGTTCACGCCGCTGGTCCGCGCCATCGCGCCCGCGGCGGCGGCGATGGCGAAGAGGAACAGGCCGATCGCCCAGACGAGCTGGTAGGGCCTCCGTTGACCCAGATACCGGCCGAGGACCACCGTCGCGAACAGGGCGCTCACCGCAGCCGCGAGGACGGCGAGATTCATCGCCGCGATCGTCGTCGCGCCGCCGGCGCGGCGCAACGGCCGTACCGAGGTTTGCCTAGGTGAGCGCTCCGGGACTCCGGTCAGGGGTCTGCCGGCGCCTCCGGCCGACGGCACACGCGAGGGCCACGAGCGCGAGCAGCCCGGCGTAGGCCAGCGGCACCGACGTCGCCCCGGCACCGCCGGCCAGGACCATCGCGACCGCGACGCCGCCGTCGCGGGTGCCGCCGCCGATGGCTGCGGAGGCCGGGTCGCGCCGGGTGAGCCGCGCCGCGCCGGCGGCGGCGAGGGCCCCAAGGGCCAGCGCTGCGGCCGCGAGGGCCAGGCTGATCAGCAGGCCGCGCGGGGGGCTTCCCGGGGGGTCCGCAGGGGCGATGGCCGGCAGGGCCGCGCCCAGCGCCGCACCGAGGAGGACGACGAGCGA
>DATLEG010000219.1:0-9325 GCA_035525465.1 Saccharimonadales bacterium (SeqCode) | reverse complement strand
GAGGGCCAGGTCGCGCCGCGACGCCACGGCGCGCAGCACGAGCTTCCGGATCCGTCGCGCGTCCATCGACGCGCTCACGCAGTCCATCGCGAGCTGTTCGATCGCGGGGAGCTGGAGACGATCGGCCGGCACGATCTCGCTGATCGTGTCGGTGAGGATCTGCCGCACCGCCGCGAGGCCCGGGAGCCCGACCTCCTCGATGAGGTCGGCCCGCGAGAGAAAGGCCGCGTCGACCCCGATCGGGTGATTCGTGGTCGCGACGAAGGTGACGTTCGGGCAGGTGCGGGCGACCCGGTCGACACCGCTCAGCACCGCGTCGGTGGCGCGGTGGACGTCCACGGGGTTGGTCTCGAGCGACGCGCCGGAGCGGTTCACCGCGAGCGCTTCGACCTCGTCGAGCAGGACGACGACCGGCGAGCCACGCCGCGCGAGGTCGGCAAGGGTCCGCTCGAACAGCCGGGCCACCGCGCGCTGGCTCTCCCCGAGCATCTGGCTGGGAAAGCGGTGCGGATCGATCTCGACGTACAGCAGCGGGCCGTCGCCCAGCTCGCGCGCCGCCCGGTCGGCGAGGCCTCCGGCGAGGGTCGTCTTCCCGGTGCCGGGGGGGCCGGAGAGGACGATGAGCCCGTGGATCGGCAGACCGACGCTCGTGTACCGCCCCCGGTGACGCAGTGAGAAGAGCAGGTAGTTGAGCAGCCGGTCCTTCTGACCGCTCTCCACGAAGATCCGGTCCCAGCGGGCCTCCCAGGCCGGATCGGGCAGCTCGGTGAGGGACACGATCCCCTCGACCCCGGGCGGCAGCTGGATCGCGGGCACTACGCCGACGGCCGCCCGTCGAAGTGATCGGGCCAGACGACGCCGGTGAGATCGGGCGCGTCGAGCTCGGGAAGCTCCTCAAAAAGGTTCAGTGGCGCGAGGAGGATCCGGATCATGTCGTAGAGCGCGTCGAAGTTGTGCACCCGGATCAGGCGCGCGGTCTTCTCCGTGTCGTCGTTGAAATGCTGGTGCCAGGCCCAATGGTCGACCACGATCAGGTCGCCGGCTTCCCAGGGGTAGCTCGTCCCGTCGATCTCGCTGTGCCCGCGGCCGGACACGACGTACAGCCAGGCCTCTCCGCCGTGACGGTGGCGCGACTGGTAGAGGCCCGGGGCGAGCTCGTGCATCACCGCGCTCAGGCCCGCGGTGTGATACCCGATCGACTTGTCCACCAGGAAGAGGCTCCGCGCTCCCCGCTTGGTGATCAGGCCACGCACATCATCGAATCGCGTGATGAGCCGCGCGCTGTCGCTGCCGGCCGATTGCTGGGCCAGGCGCTGGGTCCGCCGCGAGTACGGGTCCTTGCCGGTGCGCGGCTGGACCTGCTGCGGGCGCTTGGGGAGCTCCGCCACCGGCGTGTCGCCGCCGTCTTCGAGGAGTGCAACGCCGAACTGCTCGAGCATCGGCTGGACGCTCCAGGTGTGGAACACCGCCGGTGTCTCACCGTCGTTGCCATGCCGGTGCCAGGCCCAGCTGGGAAGGTGGAGGGTGTCCCACGGGCGCCAATCGACCCGTTGTCCGTCGATCTCGGTCCAGCCGCTTCCGGACTCGACGAACACGATCGCGTCCCAGGAGTGCCGGTGGATGGTCGTCGTCGAATGAGGAGCGAGCTCATGGAGCGTGGCATCAAGGTTCTTCGTCGGGCGATCGCCGTCATAGCCGGCATAGACCCCGCTCCGCATCCGCCGATCGGCCGCGTCCTGCATGACGACGTCGCTCCGCTTGATGATCGTCTTGTGATAGCCCTGCCATTCCTCGAGCAGCGACTCGCGGCGCTTCTTCTGGACCTCATAGTGCGTGACCTGCGTGGTGGTGGTGGTCTTCATCGCGCCGCCGCCACCGGCTGGTTGGCGACGCGCGGGAGGACATCCCGGGCGAGGATCTCGATCTGCTCCAGCCATTCCGGGAACCGCATCCGGAAGTCGAACACCAGGAGATCGCACCCGATCTCCTGATAGCGCTGGATCCCCCGGACCAGGTCATCGGGCGTCCCGGCGAGGATCGACCCGTCAAGCTCTTCGATCCGGGTGAACTCCCCGGACTCGGGCTTCAGCCAGAACTTCTGGGCGTTCGCATTCTTGAGCAGGCCAGGCACGTTGAGCCGCTCCATGGCGGCCTGGGTGGTGCTGTCGATGCTCGTGACCGGGACCGCGCCGGTCTTGATCATCGGCTTGCCCTGCTTGGCGGCCATTTCACGGATCTTGGCCACGCGGGCGGCGTACGTCGGAAAGGTGATCCGGCCGGGGATCCAGCCTTCGCAGAAGTCCACCGCCAGACGCGCCGACGCGGGCGTGGCGCCGCCCCACCAGACGTCGACCGGCACGACCGGCTGCGGCTTCAGATCGACGTCGGTGAACTTGTACAGCTCACTCTCCCACTCGACCGTCTCACCCGCCCAGAGCTTGCGGGCGATGAGGACCTGCTCCTTCATCATCGCGGGACGGTCGACCCCGCCCTGCCCGATGACATCGAACTCGTGCTGGAAGTTCCCGGAGCCTATCCCGAGATCGAACTTGCGCCGGGTCATCCAGGACATCGAGGCCACGCTGTAGGCCATGTGCAGTGGATGGCGGAACGGAATGATCGTCGCGGCACCAAGGCCGATCCGTTCGGTCACGGCCGCCAGGTACGTGAGGGTGACGAACGGCTCGATGAACGTGCGATCGGTCCCCTCCATCCCGTGCGGGTGGAAGACCAGATGGTCACGGACCCAGAGCGAGTCGAATCCGAGCCGATCGGCGAGCTGTGCGCCCTTGATGAGCAGATCCTGATCTGCCTCGAGACCGAAGTGCGGGACAAGTAGGCCGAAACGGGTCGTCATTGCCTGGGTCTCCTTCTCGGATTCGCGCTGCCTTGTACAACGGGTTCGGGGGGCTGGGCTCCGGGGGGCTGGGCTCCGTGACGCTGGCATGGGGATGCCCCCGCGGCCCTCGGCCACGGGGGCATCCGGTCTATCGCTCTCGGGGCACGATCAGGGAAGCGGGATCCCGTTCTTCTGATAGAAGCCGCTGTCCTTCAGCTTGTTCAGGAAGGTGAGGTCGAAGAGCTTGTTGATGTCGACGTTGGCGACCGCCGGATTGACGGTGGTGAGCACGTCCTTCGGGGCGACGAATGCGTCGGCGGTGAACATCATCGAACGCGTGCCGTACCCGAGGAAGGCCTTCATCGCAGATGCCGCGGGCTCGGGCTTGATCTGCGCGAAGGTCGCGAAGTGGTCGGTCGCCGTCTTCGTGTCCGCGAACATCGAGTTCTGGGCAAGGAGGGTCGCCGCGACCACCGCAAGCACGGTGTTCGGGTTTTTGGCGATGAACTCGCTCTTCGCGATCAGGCCGCTCCGGCCCCATTGCAGCTTCGCGGTGGACAGGTCGAAGACCACGTTGAAGCCGAGCGGCTTCAGCTCCTCGGCCTTTCCGATGCTCACGACAGCACACCCGATCGATCCGCCCTTGAGGGCCGCGATCCGGGCACCTTCGCCGCCGACCTGGGTGATCGTGGCGTCTTTGCCGGTAAGGCCGAGGCCCTTGAGCAGGAGCAGGGCGGAGCCGTGGGAGGTCCCGCCGAAGGTGCTCACCGCGACGGACTTGCCCTTCACGTCGGCGGCGGTCTTGATGTCCTTGGTGCAAAAGAGCCCGTCATCGAGGGTCGTGCTGTTCATCGCGACGACCTTGATCGGGGTATCGGTCACTGCGGCACTGACCGTGGTGGTCGAGCCGCCCACGAACAGGTCGAGCTGACCGGCGATGAGCGCCTGGAGCGACTTGCCATCACCTTCGAATCCGGTGACCTCGGCGGTAAGGCCGAACTTCTTGTAGAACCCGAGGGTCTCGGCGAGCTTCTCCGCGTACTGCACCGGCTCGTTCGGGGTGCTGATCCCGATGCGGATCTTCGAAAGCTCCGGCGTCGGGAGCACGTTCGGATCTGCCGCGGCGCTGGATGCCGCCGACGGTGCTGTGGTCGCCGCGCCGGATCCGCCGGTGGCCCCGCCGCCGCAGGCCGCGATGAGCAGCGCCGCGGCCATCGGGAGCCAGCTGATGCGCTTCGAAATGGACGCCATCGCTCCTCACCTCTCACCCGCCACCGCTCGTGCGGTGGACCAGGTCTCCGCGAGGAATGTACCCCAAAGGTCCCAAATCGTCTACAATCCGCGCGGGATCAGATGCGTCGGCGGCGCTTGAGGAGACGGGGATGCGATTGACCGGCAAGACCATCATCGTCAGCGGGTCGGCGCATGGGATCGGACGGGCCTATAGCGAGCGCCTGGCCGGCGAGGGGGCCAACGTCGCCCTCCTGGACATCGACGCGGCGCGGAACGAAGAGGTCGCAGCGGGCATTCGCACCGCCGGCGGCAGCGCGCTCGCGATCGAGACGGACGTCCGCGACTTCGCCGCGTTCAAGCGGGCCGCCGATCTCGCCGCCGAGCGGTTCGGGGCGGTGAACGGCCTGGTGAACAACGCCGGGATGCTCAATGTCGTGCCGATCTCCCGCTGCAACTTCGAGGACATCCCTGATGCCGAGTGGGACGAGTCCTTCCTCCTGAACACCAAGGCTGCCTGGTACGGCTGCAAGGCGGCGCTCCCCCACCTGCGGGCGGCTGGCGGCGGCAGCATCGTGAACATCGCCTCGAGCACGATCTTCCGGGGCGTCGCGACCCGGGCCCATTACGTCGCCGCGAAGAGCGCGCTCATCGGCTTCACCCGGACCCTCGCCCGCGAGCTCGGCCCCCACTGGATCAGGGTGAACGTCGTGTGCCCGGGGAGCACTTTGAGCGAAGAGGACCCCGATGAGAGCACGATCGCGATGCGCGAAGCTCCGGTGAAGGTCCGCTGCCTTCCGCGGGTCCAGCGGCCGGCCGACCTGGTAGGGGCGGTCGCCTTCCTCATGTCCGAGGACAGCGCCTTCATGACCGGGCAGACGATGCTGGTGGACGGCGGGAGCGCGTTCAACTAACGCGCCGCGCTAGCTGATCTCCGGCCGCCAGACCTCGAACCGCTTCTCGATCAAGCGAACGATCTCACCGATCGCGACGCCGAAGACACCGAGCAGGACGATGCCGAGCATGACCCGCGACGTGTCCAGGAATGTCCCATACAGGCTGATGTAATAGCCGACTCCTTCGTTCGCGGACAGGAACTCCGCGGTGACGACCCCGACGAGCGCCCGACCCGCCCCGATCCGGACACCGGTGAGGATGAACGGGAACGTGCTCGGCAAGACGACCGAGCGGAATACCAGCCAGCGTGAGGCCCCGAAGCTGCGGGTGAGATCCAGATGCCGCTGGGCCACCGAATGCACCCCGGAGACCGTGCTGACCACGACGGCGAAGATCGTGAGGAGGAAGACCACGATGAGCTTCGCCTCAAGACCGATGCCGGCCACGAGGATGATGAGCGGGACGAGGGCGACCTTCGGGGTCGCGTAGATCCCGGAGAGCAGCACGCTGGCGAAGTAATCGACCCGCCGGAACATCCCGATGAGCAGTCCGAGCGGGATGCCGATCACCAGGGCCAGGAGGAAGCCCAGGCCGAACTCGTTCAGGCTCGTCGCGATGTGTGGCCAGATCGCTCCCGAGCCGAAGTCGGTCACCGCGGCCTTCCAGATGAGCGATGGAGCGCTGAGCAGCGACCTGCGGATGAGGCCGGTACCGCTTGCGACCTCCCACAGCAGGCTGATCCCGACGAACCCGAGAACGCCATAGGCGACACGCTCGTTCGCCGCCGCCAGGCCGGCGAGACGCCGCCCCAGGCCACTGTCGAAGAACGCGAACCTGCTCGTGCGCGCGGCCATCAGGCGCTCTGCACCGGATCCGCCGTGGCCTGTTGGTGTCCGGCAATAAGGCGCCAAATGTCGTTCTCGTACGTCGCGAATTCAGGACTTCGCTTGATCGAAAGCTGCCGGGGCCGCGGCAGATCGATATGGATATCGGCGATGATCCGCCCGGGCCGCGGCGCCATCACGATGACCCGGTCGCTGAGGTAGACCGCTTCATCGATCTGGTGGGTCACGAACACCACGGTCTTCTTGGCCGCGTTCCAGATGCGCAGAAGCTCGGACTGCATGAGCTCCCGGGTCTGTGCGTCGAGGGACGCGAACGGCTCGTCCATGAGCAGGATCGCCGAATCCACAGCGAGGGCGCGTGCCAGGTTGGCCCGCTGCTGCATGCCCCCGGAGAGCTGGTAGGGATACTTGCCGCCGAAGCCCTGCAGCCCGACCAGGTCGATGAACGGCGAGGCGCGCTTGCGAGCTTCCTTCCGCGGTACGCCAGCGCACACCAGGCCGTAGGCGACATTATCGAGGACCGAATACCAGGGAAAGAGCGCCGAGTCCTGGAAGACCATCGCATCTTCGCGACCTTTGACCACGCTGCGCAGCTTGATCTCTCCAGCCGTCGCCTTGAGCAGGCCGTTGATGATCTTCAAGAAGGTCGACTTCCCGCAGCCACTCGGCCCGAGAAGACTCACGAACTCGCCGTCGGCGACATCAAGATCAACGTTCTCGACCGCGACGAGGGAGGTGTCGGAGCTTCGATCCCGGTACTCCATCCGGACGCCACGGGCGCTGAGCGCCAGATCCGTGCTGGTCACAGTGCTTCCTCCGCTTCGAGATTGGGCCGCCAGCGCTGCAGGTAGCGCTCGAGGGTCCCGACCGCCTCGGTTGCGATGATCCCGGCAAGGGTGAATAGGAGCACCCCGAACAACAGCCGATCGCTGCGCAAGGCGGCTGCGGCCTTGTCGATCATCACGCCGACGCCATCAGTCTGCGCGTACAGCTCGGCCAGGATCACCCCGATCAGGACCCGGCCGATGGCGATCCGCACACCGGTCACGATGAATGGCACCGTGGCCGGGATGACGAGCGAGGTGAACAGCCGGATGTTCGAAGCCCGGAAGCTGCGGGCGACGTCGAGCATCTGGCGGTCGACGGTCCGCACACCCTGCACCGTTGGCACGATGATCGAGAAGAATCCGCCGAGGAACACGATCACGATCTTCATCTCGATCCCCAGGCCGACCCAGAGCACGACCAGTGGGATCAGCGCGATACGGGGAAGCGCGTTGAAGAAGTTGAGCCACGGATCGAAGGTGTAGGAGACACGCCGGTACCAGCCGATGACGATACCGAGCGGGACGGCGAGGGCGAATGCGGCGAGCGATCCGATGATCAGCTCGACCGCGCTGACCTTCACGTCATTCCAGAACCGCGGCAGCCTCACCTCTTCGAAACCGGCCAGGACGACGTCGGCAGGTGAGCTGAAGAAGAACGGATCGATGAGACCGGTCATCGAGCCGATCTGCCACAGGCCGAAGAAGGAGACGACTCCGGCGATCCCGAGCAGCGTCCGTTCCCTGCGCCGGTACCACCGCGCGACCGGATTCCGGCGGCGGCGCACACGGGCATGGATCGTCCGGTAGGTCGCGGTCCGCTCAGTCACCCAGTAGTACTGTATCCAATCCTGCAAGAATCGTATTACCATCGCGGAAGCGGGATGGTCCGGACGGGTCGGCGCTGACCGCTAAAAAGACCGGGCCGCCAGGCCCCAGGAGAGACGGATGTCGGACGACAAGAAGCTGGCGACCTCCCCCGCCCAGCCGCTGAGCGGGACCGCGATCACCGAAATGACCCAGCGCGAGGCCTGGAATAAGAAGAATCCGCCCACCGAGGCGACGATCGTGAAGGATCTCAAGACGACCGAGCTGATCGCCCGGGAGTACCGGAACACCAAGGCCCGCTTCTACCGGCTGTCCGGCGCGATCCGGCTGCAGCCCCACCTGTCCGAGCTTCCCCCCGGTCACGTCTCGGTGAAACACCGCCACACGACCGAGGCGGTGCTCTACATCGTCCGCGGGACCGGCCACACCGTGATCCACTACGACGGGGAGCCGGAGCAGCGCGTCGACTGGAGCGAGGGTGATCTGATCGGGATCCCGCTCTGGGCCTGGCACCAGCACTTCAACGACTCGGAGTCCGATGTCGCCCGCTACCTCGCTGTGCAGGACACCTTCACCGTGAAGCAGATGGGCCTCCACCAGATCGAGCGTCACCCGAGCACCCCGGAGGACGAGTGAGCGCGGAGCAGACCGCCGACGGCGGCACCGAAGGCGGCGGCCTGTACTACGACGAGGCCCGGCAGTTCCTCATCGTCGAAGGGGTCATCGCTCGCGGGATCCCGACGTTCCCCCTCGCCGCGCGACCAAAACGGAACGCACGGGCGGCGGCGTTCGACAGCCTCGGCGGGAACACGACGCTCGGCATCCACCTGAGCGAGGTCCCGCCGGGCGGCGAGAAGCAGGGGCACCGTCACCTCGATGAAGCGACGTTCTACATCGTCGCCGGGCGCGGCTGGAGCGAGCTTCGGCAGGGCGACGAGAAGTCGGATCAACGCATCGACTGGGAGGCCGGCGACATCGTCGTCATCCCGGCGAACGCCTGGCACAAGCACTACAACGCCGACCCCGACCGCCCGGCGCTCCAGCTCGCGTTCAAGAACACCCGGCTGCTGCGCAAGCTGTTCCACAGCCGGGAGTTCGTGTACCAGAACGGCTTCCGCTTCCACGAGCGCTACGACGACGAAGCCGACTACTGGACCCGGCGCGAAGACGGCAACCACGGCAAGGTGAAGATCAACACGATCAAGAACGTCGTCGCCGAGGCGCTGGAGGCGGATGGCGCCGCCGGTACCGGTGTGTCGATGCGCCGGTACGCGATGGGCGGGCACCGGACCCTTGACCACGCGCTGGTCGAGATAGCGGTCGGCGGTCAGGTCCGCGAGCACCGGCACCTGGCCGAGGAGGCGATGCTCATCCTCCAGGGAACGGGCCGCACGCGCCTCCGGTCGGACGACGGCCGCCAAGCCACCGTCGAGTGGTCGGCCGGCGACCTCATCTCCTCGCCGCTGCAGGTCTGGCGCGAGCACACCCAGACGGGCACCGAGCCGGTGCGCTACTTCCTGGTGAAGAACAACTTCATCGAGCGCGCTCTGGGCGTGAAAGGCAACCGCTCACTGGATGGGGTCTTCCCCGACCGCTACCCGAGCGTGCTCGAAGCCGATCGGTCCGCGTTCCTGGAGGCGGCGGCGAAGGCGACGGCCTAGCTCGTGCCAAGCCTCGCCGTCGGCGGTCAGCGGATCGCCTACGAGGTCCGTGGCAGCGGCGACCCGTTGCTCCTCGTCGCCGGGACCGGGTATCCGGGGTCGACGTGGTCGCCCGAGCTGCTCGCACCGCTCGCCGCGGCCCATACCGTGATCACCTTCGATCACCGCGGCACGGGGGACTCTCCGGCGTCGGCCGACCGG